>QQRX01000018.1 GCA_003602595.1 Candidatus Poseidoniales archaeon
TGTTGAGCACTCGGAGGAGCCAAAGGTAATCCAACACATATTACGGCTTGGAGTATATTATCGGGGTAGTCGACTCCCTCGGAGAACTTACCTCCCAATACTCCCATCAAGACTCCTCTTTCTCCTTTGGATTCTAGTTCATATAGTCGTTTTTTGTTATTTTCTATTTCTCTTTTACTCATTACTCGCTGCTCTTCAATAACTATAGGCTTTGGCCATATTGACGAGGGCAACCATTCCCTTTCTTGACTGCTGAATTTATCCATCATTGCATAACTTGGAAAGAATAATGCTATGATACCTTTAGAATTTTTAATGGTTGATTTGATATGTTGATTAATTTTATTTGTATTATCTGACCCTCTAGAAGTAAACTTGGTTGTAACATCTCTTGCTATCAAAATAGGTCTTCTGTTGGATAGAAAATCAGAACTATATTCCTTGGAAATAACTTTCCTGTTGTCTGGAATTTGTAATACATCTGCATACATCGAAGGAGGATATAAAGTTCCTGACATCAGTATTGAACCATCAGTTTGTTCAAATAATGGTCCACTGACCACTCCAGGATCGAGTAAAAAACTGTGCACTCTTATTGGTTGTTCTTCATTTTCCTCACTTTCTCGTCTACTGGGTGGAATCCTATCAATTACTAATGCCAATGCCGAATTATCTCTGTATTCTATACAAATTTCTAACATATATGCAATTCTGGAACAAGTAGTTTCCGTTTCTTCATCACTTAGTTCTTCAGGTGTAACTTTATACAATAAAGATATCATTTTCTCAAGTATTTCGTATCTTCTCTTGTGATCTACATCTAGTGATTCCATTAAGCTTTCATTAATTTTATTTAAAAAGTCACTAGTTTCTATTTTCATATCATTCTTATCACTTAATTCTATTTTCTTTCTGTCATACCATTTACTCATATCTTTTCTAAGTTTATCCATTTGTCTTTTTAATTCCCTAAAATCTTCTATTTCTCCATGAGCAAATGTATCATCTAAATTCGAATCCTTAATCTCTTTTTCTTTATTACCTAAGTATTCCTCAATTTCAAAGTATGCTCCTCTAAATGCTTTACGCGGTAAATGCCTTTCAAGGCCATTTCTGACCCTATCGGGCAAATTATGCGCTTCATCAACTATTAGTATAGAATTAGATAACTCTATTCCCATTGATGACAGAGATGATTTCATTATATTTTCAATAAATACATGGTTATAGTCACAAACTATCACATCAGCATCTTTGGCAGAAATTCTTGCAGATGCCCATGGACAGATTTTTTCATCTCTGCCCAATTTAATGATATCCTCAACATGCATTGGTTGTTCAAGTATCTTATTCACGAGTTTCATTCTATTACTTCTTTTTGCCCTTTCCTCAATTCCTTCTTCACAGCTACATTCTCCAGTTATTGGTTGAACATCGTAGCACATGCTTTCTCGACCAATCATATCAGTCAATTTTACCTGTAATTCATTATTTACCTTTTGATTAATCTTTTTTATTGTATCTACTACTATTCTGTGCTGTGACTGTCTTCCTGTTAGAAATAATATTTTCTTCCCATTTCTGGATTTATTCTTTATTTTAAGTGCTGCTGCTAGGGATGCAGCAGTTTTACCAATCCCTGTCGGTGCTGAAGCAATCAAGAAACCTTTCTCTCCAAGTATATTTATCGAGTCTAATAACATCTCTTTCTGAGAATTTCGTAAATCATCATGAGCAAAGAACTCACATGCAGATACCAAATCTTCCCCGCTCATAGAATACATCTGAAAATAGAACGACCAAGAAGATTGGCTTTATATTATTTGAAAATCAGTCATTCTGAGTTATTTTATAGGGGCCTCGTGTGTGTGGCACGAGGCGGTGTGTGATGATTTTTATTTATCGATTCCTTTCAGAAAATTTGGATCTTCTTGACAATCCACTAAATATTCTTGTGTTTTTGTATTCTATTCCTCTTGGGAATCTAGGAGCTTCTTTGGCATTATAACCTACTGCATTGGAAAGCTTTGCTCTATGGGCAACCCCTCTGAAACCTCTTGTAAATTTATTTACTGAATATGGGGTGTTGGCGAGGGGGTTTTCAGACCCCCCCGCATTTTTTGTGTGCATCCCATCCTCGCCCATTCTCTCACCTATTGAGCGTTTGATTCGCTATCATATCTCATCTGAATTTCTTTCATTCTGGAAGAAAGTAACCTATCTACAGTTTCACCTTCAATAGTTTCACGTCTAATTAATTCCCTAGCTCCTTGTTTTAACACAGATTCTGCTGATTCTCCATGTATTTTACAAAAATCTTTCATTCTAACTGATAAATCTGGCCCTAGATTAACCTCAACTTTAGTTCCTAAAGAGGGTAAAGGAATTGTAATATATTTTTTTATCGCTTCTCTTATAACATCAGATCTGTTTCTAGTACCTTCTAAACCAATTCTTTGGTCTAACTCTAGTAGGAAATCTTCCGGTATTCTTAGTGATACCATCGGACTGTTACCTGACATACGAGATGACTTCATTGAATGTGCCAAAAAGGATGATAGATATAAATGTAATGCAATTGAATTGCAATTGAAATACAATTGATTGTAATTTTTAATTTATTTTCATTATTTTGAGTTTATTTGAAATGGAAGGACTACCTGCCAAATATGGGAGAGATGATTTTTATGAAAATCATAAATGATACTATTCATGGGCAATTCAAACTTAATGGCGTCTGTCAAGAATTACTCAAAACACCTGAAATGAATAAACTCAGTCATATTAAACAATTAGGATTAGCTCATTTGGTCTTCCCAGGAGCTCATCATACACGTTTTGAACATTCTCTGGGAGTTTCCCATGTAGCAGGTATGATGGCTGATCAATTAAAACTAGATAGTCACGAGAAGTTAACTGTACAAGTAGCAGGTATGTTACATGATGTTGGACATGGCCCATATTCGCATACACTAGAACACATATTACATGAAAGAGGAGGATTAGATCATATGTCGATTACTGAAGGAATTATTTTAGGAAATTACGATATAATTAGAGATTCTGAATCCTCTATTCAAAATGACAGAATTCTTATTCCAGATATTCTTGAAAAAAATAATCTTGATCCCAAAGAAGTAGCCAATCTAATTAGGGGTCCAAATGCAGGTGGAACTGAAAGATCATTACTTTCATGGTCTGAAGGTCAAGAAGATTTCGTTCATACTGATAATACCCTTGCTCACTTAGTTCACGGGCCAGTGGACTGTGATCAGATAGATTATCTGTTAAGAGATTCACATTTTACTGGAGTAAAACATGGAGTTATTGATCACAGAAGATTGATATCAAGTATGACCAGAAGAGGAGGAGATATATCGATTAAAGAAGGTGGTCTAACTTCACTGGAAGGTATGTTGATGGCTCGAGGATTAATGTATAGCTCGGTCTATTTCCATAGGGTTACTCGAGTCACTGAAGTGATGCTGTCTAGTGCTGTCGAAAGGAGCATAGATGATCTACCAGAACCGGTTGAAATGCAAAGATTTGTTGATTCCGAAGTATGGAGTGCACTAAATGAGGCAAATAATTATGCTAGAGATATTATTTGTCGCTTCAAGTATCGAAATTTAATGAAAGTATGCATTAGCAGAAGACGTCAAGATCTTTCTGATGATCAAGTATCTAGGTTAGTTGAAATGGCAAATGATTCTTCGAAAAGGCGTATTTTTGAAGATGATATTGCCCACAGGGCAGGATTATCTCCGGGATATGTATTTATTGATATGCCAAGTGTAAAACTTCTTCTTTCAGAGCCTAGAATGTCAAAAGTTGACATTAAGATAGTTGGAGATGATGGAAAAATACGCTGGTTTAGGGAACATACTCCTATCGCAGAAGCTTTGCGTAATCGTCAAGTAAGTCAATCAGCAGTTTATGTTATGACAATACCGAGCCACAAAGAAATAGTTTCTAATTTAATTGAAAGACATCTCTTTAATTCTTAGTAACTTAAATTACAATATTCATCTAGCTAAATGAGGGACATTATTCAAAAGGAGTAGTTAAGTCGGAGTGCCATTCGGTTACAGGAAATGTAACTGCTCAAACCCTGGTGAATCCCATGGACGATACAATGAAATCAGTATATGAAGATGTAATGACAAGAGACCCAAACCAACCTGAATTCCATCAGGCTGTTGAAGAAGTACTGGATAGCCTTACTCCTGTAATTAAGCAACATCCAGAATATTTGCCTGTTGTAAAAGCAATGGTTGAGGCAGAGAGAATTATTCAATTCAGAGTGCCTTGGTATGACGATGCAGGTAATTTACAGGTAAATAGAGGTTTCAGAATACAAATGAATAGTGCCATAGGTCCTTACAAAGGAGGCTTGAGATTCCATCCTTCTGTCAACCAATCAATACTCAAATTTCTTGCCTTTGAACAAGTATTCAAGAATAGCCTTACTGGATTACCAATGGGAGGGGGAAAAGGTGGCTCAGATTTTAATCCCAAAGGTAAAACAGATGCCGAAGTGATGCGATTCTGCCAATCTTTTATGATGGAATTGTGGAGACATATAGGCCATAACCTTGACGTTCCAGCAGGAGATATAGGAGTTGGAGGAAGAGAAATTGGTTATATGTTTGGAATGTATAAAAAATTGGCAAATGAATTCACTGGAATATTAACTGGTAAAGGACCTTCATATGGTGGTTCTCTAATAAGGCCAGAGGCTACGGGATATGGTTTAGTTTATTTTGCAAAAGAAATGTTAGCAACAAAAAATAAATCATTTGAAGGTGCATTATGTAGTATAAGCGGTAGCGGAAATGTAGCTCAATTTGCAGCAGAAAAGGTTCTCGATTTAGGTGGTAAAGTTGTTACTATGTCTGATTCTTCAGGGTGGATTCATGATCCATCCGGAATTGACAGGGAGAAGTTGAAATGGCTGATGGATCTAAAAAATAATAAACGTGGGAGAATTAGTGAATATGCAGAAAATTTTGAAGGTGTAGTTTTTACAAAATCAGAACCTGAACCTGCTTCCAATGGTATATGGGGTGTCGATGTAGACGTTGCTCTACCTTGTGCAACTCAAAATGAAATTAATGGTCAAGAAGCAGAAATGCTAGTTTCAAATAATGTTATTGCAGTAGCTGAAGGCGCTAATATGCCCTGTACTCCTGAAGCAATAGAAGTGTTCCATAAAAATGGTATTCTTTTCGCCCCTGGAAAAGCATCTAATGCAGGCGGAGTTGCTACTTCTGGATTAGAAATGTCACAAAATAGTCTCAGGCTGTCATGGACTCGTGAAGAAGTAGACGATAGACTTCACTCAATAATGGTCAATATACACCAAAGCGCATTCGAAACAGCAGCCAAATACGGTATGCCGGGAAATTATGTTGCTGGAGCTAACATTGCTGGTTTCCTTAAAGTCGCCGAAGCAATGACTGCTCAAGGATTGATTTAACTTTGGAGTCCTTCACATAATTTGATTATTTGACTTAATCCTCAACCATAATCTCATGATCTAAATTTGCTCTATTTACAAGAATATAACCGATGCCAATTATTCCTATGATTATAACAATAATTATTGGCATGATATATGATAAACCCCCCGCCTCTTCATTTATCTGCCAATTTACTGTTTCACTTGTAATATTACCTCCTCCAAAAGCGTATTCATCTACTATTTGCATTGGAGTCAATATGACACATTTTAATTCCTCAGCCCCTGATTTACTATTCCTCCAATCAAATACTATTTCCCCAATTTCTCCTGCCTCGACTAAAGCATCAGGATAATTGTTCGTTTCCGCACTTTCACCGGTACTATTTAGGTAGCAGGATATTGCAAAATGAGCAGCTGCAGTTCCCTCATTTACAACTTCTCCTATCATCACTACTGATCCTTTTGCTTCATTTCCATCACCTTCAGATTTCAAACTTAACCACTTTATATCTGGAGTATTTTGATCGATTATAGTTATTTTATCATTTGTCAATTTTATTCCTGATGCACCATAATTACCTATTACGGAATTCTCCGGATTCCATGCGGTTCTATATTTTATTACATTAATTACAGCTTCTTCTTTCCAAGTATCTTCCATTGCCCATATATTATCATCAGACCAGCCTATTTCGATAATTCTTTCTCTGCCGCCATCTATGTATGATATGCCATCATTTCCACTAAAATTAGTATATGTGGGAACTCCATAAAGGCCTTTAATTTGATATTCTACCCAAACTGCATCAAATTGAATATATTGTCCTTTAATTCGCCTTTCCCATTTATCAGTTAAATCTCCTGAACCTACAGTGTCGTTACTCCAATGTATATTACTTTCAGGCATTGCCCTTATGTCATGATCATCCAAACTACCATCGAACGTAGTTCCTTCATTTAGAGAAATTGAAGCATCATTATCATTCAGTAAAATCGGTCCCGAACGTGAAAAAATACTTGAAAAAGCATTGATTTTTCCCGTAGATGAAATTTCTGCAGCAACTATTGAAGAGTTGTGTAAACTGAAATTACCAAATATTTCAAGACTATACTCTCGAAGTCCTGAAATCATCATATTTCTATATTGTAATTCACTGGCTAAATAATGATTACTAAATCCATTATGAATTACTGTGATACTACTTATTCCTACGGGTGTAGAACCATATCCACAGATTCCTATTAATATTTCATCATCATCATTGGACTGAGATGAATAGGAGAATTGAGAATTATTCATCATGAATATTTCCTCTCCTATGTAAGCTGTTGCTCCATTGAAGTTAGTACCGCTTGCAGAATCAATTATAATTTCAAAATCGTTATCATATGTTGAAATATCTATTGTAATTGTCGATCTATTGAAGTCATCACAGTAACCGTATCCTACTAAATCTGTAGGTATACTATCCGATGTAAATGTTGAACTCTCGAGAACAACAAAACCTCCTTCATCTATTATTAGTTTGGATTCTGTGGAAAAAGTTATTTCAGAATTAATAATTGTCAATTTTCCGCCGTCTACAATTCTTACAGTTCCATCAATTTCTTGATCTTCAGTCCAAGTTATATCTGACTCAATTACAATTTCATTAGTATTCTCTGCCATACTATTTCCAATAATCATTTGACCTGAAATGAACATTGTCAAAATTAGGATTACCATTTGTTTCTTAATCATTAAACATCGCTCCTATCTATACTCCATGAATAGTTCGGTCATTTGTTCGGTTTTAACGATAGACTCTTTGCCTGATTCATATTGGGATTGCTATGGAAGCAGTGGAGTTTTTGGTAAATGTCATTACAGTTTTGATTTTATATGGCCCAGCATATCTTGCCAATACAGGGGCGATGCTGTTTGGAAAATGGATTCCAGATGCTACCGGAATTCCAAAAATACCCATTGATCAGGGTTATAATTGGTATGATGGAAACAGGATACTGGGTGATGGAAAATCCTGGAATGGTCTTTTAGGAGGTTCTTTTTTCAGTGCCTTATTGATGCTAATTTCTCATACTTTATGGGAAGGAAGATCATTCGATAACTCAAAACCATTTGTTGATCCATTAGAATTGACCAACGAATCAGATTGGTTCTGGGCCTTTAATGATTCATTGACAGCATTTATTCTCGGCTTTTTACTGGGATTGGCATGTTTGATAGGTGACTCGCTGGGTTCATTCATCAAAAGAAGAAAAGGTTTGAAGAGGGAAGGAGATATTAGTTCAAAAGCACCTATTTTGGATACAATGCCCTTTGCTATCTCAATCTTCTTATTTGGTTTTATTTTGTTCCCCGGTCAAATTTTCACTCAATATGTTCTAGTAATTCCGATAATCATTTTACTGACTTTTACGCCAATAATACATCGTCTGACAAATATTTTGGGTTATAGAATGGGTCTAAAAGATGTACCTTACTAACAATTGCATATGTTCTTATTGTCTATTATCTTCCGAGTATATGGGGTCATTTATGGATATACTAATCATAGGCAGTGGGGGAAGAGAACATGCTTTGGCAATTGGCTTTAGTGAATCTGAATCTGTTAATAATCTACATGTCGCACCAGGAAATGTTGGGACTTCTAAAATAGCGCAAAACCATAATATAGACATATTAAATATTCAAGCCATACTATCTCTAGCATTTGAATTAGATGTAGATCTTGTAGTTATCGGCCCAGAAGGGCCGCTAGTTGAAGGAGTATCAGATCATCTAATGGCTGCTGGAATTCCATGTTTTGGCCCTACCTTAAAATGGGCAAATTTAGAAGGTTCAAAGAAATTTGCAAAGGAAATTATGGAGGATCTAGGAATCCCTACAGCAAATTATGAACAATTATCCGAGATATCAGAAAATTATGAAATTTTAAATAAATTCAGTCCTCCTTGGGTAATAAAGAGGGATGTTTTAGCTGGTGGAAAGGGAGTAACAGTAACTAAATCAAAGAAGATAGCAGTATCGGCAATAAATAATGCTATAGAATCCGATGGACGTGTTTTGGTTGAAGAATATCTAGAAGGTGAAGAAGCTTCAATTCTTGTTATTATGGATGAATCTGATTATATTTGCTTACCGCCTAGTCAAGATCATAAACGACTCCAAGACAGTGACGAAGGCCCTAATACTGGAGGCATGGGAGCTTACGCTCCTGCACCAGTAGTTACTTCTTCTATACTACGGAGGGTGGAAGAAGAAATTGTACAACCTATGCATTTATTTTTAAAAAACCAAACAATTCCTTACAGAGGGTGTTTATATGTTGGAATAATGATAGATAAAGAAGGAGCATCAAAGGTGGTAGAATTTAATGTAAGATTTGGGGATCCAGAAACTCAAGTAACTATACCACTCATATCTTCTGATATTGGTGAATTATTCTTTTCTGCAGCAACTGGGAATCTTTCCAATGTCAATGTCAACTTTCATGATTACAGTTCTGCAACAGTTGTTCTTGCATCAAAAAATTATCCTTCTAAACCTGTCATTGGAGATATAATATCTGGCAATGATGTTTCTATTGAAGAGGGAGAAATAAAAGCCTTTATTCATTATGCAGGAACGAAGATAAATGACCAAGGAAATTATGTTTCGTCAGGAGGCAGAGTCCTCTCCGCAACTGGCATCGCCCCGACATTAAATGAGGCTGTAGAAGCCGCTTATCAAATAATAAATAATATAGAATTAAAAGGCTCTCAGCACCGTTCAGATATAGGTTTTAGAGCCTTTGAGAGGAGAATGTAAAACCCATTCTCCGGCTCAATAAGGGTGTTACTCCCACGAACGGTTAAAACAACCCGTCAATTCGCCGCGATGTTGAGCCTTCAGGCTGCAACGCACGGTGATATGAAATGGAAAAAAATGAAGAGGTGGCAAAAGGTAATTTCTTTTATCAAGATATTACCTCTGTTCCCATAATATTAGCTACATTGATAGTGCTATATTTTGGAATCAGTTTTGCTGTCAATGGAGATATAGGAAACAATGGATATATGAACATCTTGATTCTACCTTTATCCGCTGCATTTGCATCGGCTATCGGTAGGATTAGCACATCATTACAATTTTCCAAATCAAATACATTACAATCTTTTGTAGTTCCAATTGCTATTGTAATATTGGCGTTCTCAATAGATTTTGTCGCTAATTTCAGTAATAATGTATTTATTCTTACATTTATATTGGTTGGGCTAATATCTATTCTTTTATCGAATTCTAATCGTATTGAAGAAAATAATCTTCTCCTTTCAACTGTTATAGGATTTCATCTTGCTATTTCTTATGCATCTAGTTTAACTTTTGATCCGGGGCTGGATGTAGATTCTCAAAGAACTGATATTGGGATAGCCTTCATATCATTCTGGTTAGCATCAATTTCTATTGGTTTTACCTTAGTTGGGTTTTTGAGAGGTGTAGTTGATAAAGTTGGAAAAAGCATATTGTTTGCAGATATGCCTATCTTTAAAGAAAATAAATCATTTGTAATTTTTTCAAGTATAATTTCTATTGTATACATCATTCCTCTATTTCGATATGATAGTTTTGAAAGTTTAGGAGTAATTTGGGCTGTATCCACAAACGTAATAATTTTATTTTACGCATATTGCTATTTTGAAAAATGGCATGTCCTTGGTTCTATGATTCTTGTTAATTGGTTTATCTTTACCATAGCTCATCTTCAAGAAATCGGTAATAACTTCTATCCAAGTATATTCGAAGAAGAAAGCTTCACAGGTGCATTTTCATGGTTTTTCATAACATTCTGGCTAAACGTAGGAGCAATAACTCTATCTTCAAGAGGTTTCTTTGGTGATATAGCACCAAGAAAAAGTCGAAGTAAATTTAGAATTTGGTGGGATTCAAATTATTATTCAATTCTAATTCCACTTTCTTTTGTTGTTGCTTTGACAGTCAGAGTCGTCTGGAATGTTATACCTGCAATGAATGCACCAGGTACAGGAACTTGGGATATGTCCGGTGGTTCAGATCCATGGTACATGAAGCGTATAGTTGACTATATTTTAGCCAATAATAGCCATCTCATTTTTGATGCCGATAGAGCATATCCAATGGGTGCAATTAATCCTAGGCCTCCACTTTTCACATGGTCTCTGGCCTTGGGTGGTATGGGATTATCATGGATTCTGGAATCTGATAATACTGGCGAGGTTGTATGGTGGAGTCTTGCTTCTCTGCCGGCTATTTATGGCGCTTTAGTGGTTTTTCCTGTGGCAGGAATAGCTAACAAAGTACATGGTAAAAAGGCCGCTATCATTTCCGCTTGGCTTATTGCTTTGATGCCAGGGCATATCAGTCGCTCAACGTTCGGAATGGTAGACCACGACTCTTTTGCAATTTTACTTTTATCAACTGCATTTTACTTTTGGATTAGATCTATCTCTAGCATGAATCAGGAGCGTATTTTCCAACAAACATCATCAAACCCTCTATATTTGTTCGCTGGAATAAGAGAGACCTGGCGCAGGAATCCTGCTGTCATGTCTAATGCTACTTTAGCAGGAATTGCATTCGCCGTTATGGCTTTGGGTTGGAAAGGTTTCGTCTATGGCCCCGGAATCCTATTTCTTGTATTTTCATTACAGGTCTTATTCAATCTTTTCCGTTCCAAAGATAGTTTACAACTCACGGCTGCAAGTTTGCAAATGTTATTCACAGTCCTTTTGATACCTTTGCCATTTTATGCATGGCCTGGTTTGAATTTAGTTTTAGATCCAAGTGGATTACAACCCTTGTTCTACATAATCGGTTTTACGCTGCTTCTTGGTTGGACATCTTGTTCCTTTAGAGACAAGCCATGGTTACTTGTTCTAGGCGTTGGTGCTATCCTTATATCTCTAACATTGGCCACATTGTATTTATTACAAGAAGCGAATTTTTATGCTGGTTGGGACATACTTTTTTCTGGTGGTTTTTACTTTGATAAAAATAAAATCTTCGGGACAATTGGTGAAGCTCAAGCACCTAGTAGAGGAGTTTTATTCGCATCATATGGGCCAATTGTAGCATTAATAGGATTGGGTTGTGCCTTTGTTTTCCTTTGGAGAGGTGCCAGAACAAACAAAATGTCATTTACTTTGCTTGGCTCTTGGGGAATTATTTCCACCTACATGGCATGGTCCGCTGGGAGATTTATCATTAATGCAACTCCTGTAATGGCTATCTTGGGAGGAATAGGAATTGCGATGCTTTGGCAATCTGCTAACTTTGCTAATTTTTCTAAAGAATGGAGAAATTCGGGTATAGGTACTCCTCGTGCAAGATTTAATTCTCTTTGGCCTGCTACCAAAAGAAGTGTTGGAGTGCCTGTTTTGATGGTTGTCTTCATGCTTGTTTTTACACAACATGTGACTTATGGTATAGACTCGGGTATACCTAGGAACTCACAATCTGCAACAGACGTTGATAAAGCAATTTATGACATAACTCCAGATATTTTAAGAACGAATTTATTAGGCGAATTTTCTATCCTCGGCGGTGGGGATTATGACCCTTCATCAGTCAATGGGTTGGAATATATGGGTACTTTTGGACCTAGTTTTAATTCGTATGGTTGGAACGATGCTTATGCATGGTTAGAAGAACAAGACAGAGATATAACATTTAGTAATCGTCCAGCATTCTTATCTTGGTGGGATTATGGATTTAGTGCTTTAGCTCAAGGACAGCACCCAACCGTAGCAGATAATTTCCAGTCAGGAATTCCACATAGCGGAGGTATGCTTCTTTCTCAAGGACAAGATGATACAATCGCACTTTTCATTGCTACATTAGCCATGGGCGATAAGAAATACAACAATGATAAAATTAGCTCCGAACTCCTAGATTCGGTATTAGATCCAATGAGCCCTATTCAGGTTGAAGAGTTTGCAGATATTCTTGCTAATACAAAATCTTCATTCGTATTAGATAGGATAATGAAATTACATGCATCATCTGAAGATGTTGAATTACTCAGTGGATATTTATTGGATTCTAATGGTATTCCTTCGACTACGGAAGAATGGATTGTGGTCGATGCAAGTGGTTTACAAACCTCACTCGGTCAAAATAAATCAGCAGCACTATCTCTGTATAACCAAACCCGCGGATCATCCTCTGTAACTTCTACTTCCTCCTCTTGGAATGATGATTTACCACCAAGTCATTACTACATTGGCAATTATAAATATACCAATGATTTAATTCAAGATTTTGATTCTCCATCTACAGCCATTCATAAAACTAATTCTAAATTAGCTATGCTAAGAAATTTCTTAGTCACAGCGTTTGACACTGGTGAATTAGTTGATATTTATCACTCACTTTCTTCCATTACGTATTCCGTTCAAGATTATGATAATTCCTTAGGAGAGAATATAGAAAGAAACAATGAGATTAGATATTTTGCTATCGATAATCGTTTGTATCCATTGGGAGGGGCATATTATGAGGACTATGGATACCACCGTGGTCAAACTACAGGAATTTTCCACGCTCCAACTGGACTATCCGGCTTAGATATGGATGATTATATTGCTACTTTCTATCAATCTCAGAGAGGAGATGGGCCAATTGTCCCTAGAACTCCTCAAGAATATAATGATGCATATCTTTCAGATTTAGAATTACAACAAAGTGGTGCATTATCTGACTCTTCACAAGTAATTAGGTATGTTGATATAGACTATCAACATCAAGAAAACTTCTTTGAAACAATGGTTGCCAAAACTTACGTTGGTTATGGTTCTACAACACTAGGACTTGAAGGAGATGCAGAAACTCCATCTGTTTGGGTCAATCCCGCTGCCACAAATAGAATTGGCGCACCTGGATCTTATTTGCAGAATGCATGGACTCTACCAGGTGCAATGATGAATCATATGGTTATCTCTAATTGGTATGATAATGATTATGATAATGATGGAACACTCAATGCTAATGATGACTCCAAATGTGAGGCTTTTATCGAGTCTAATACGACATCAAATTTAACTGTAGGCGACGACAGTATAGAGCTATATGACGCTTCCCAATTTCCATTTATTGGAGGGGCATCTCTTTACCATATTGAAGGCAATCTTTCTATTGATTGGACTGGTAAAGACGGCAACACTCTAATTGGAGTGTCCGGATTAAGTAAAGATGTTAGTATGAATTCATTACTTTCTCATAATCCTAATCCTTTATGCAACTCTATTTACGACTCAAACCATTTCGTCAAGATTCTGAAGTATTACAGCGGTGCAACCCTCGAGGGAACTGTTTCTCTTGATGGAGAAGGAATTGTTCCAAATGCACGAATATTAATCGAGAGAGATGCATTTAGTGGCGAAGATGTAATTGATCATGATTCTAGAACGTATTGGATACCAATAGGATATACAGATGCAAATTCCGAAGGAGAATTCTCATTCACAGTTCCATCAGGAAAAATACGAGTTTCAGCTTTCATTGGTGAACCAGATCTCGATTCAGCACGTGCAGCCATAATGAGTTCAGATGTCGGACAAACAATGTTCGAGTTAACTATTGAGAATAATAATCAACAAAGGGCAATCAATCATGTTTCAGGAATATTAGGAAATGTCTCCGGTTCAACATGGCTATCTGAAACTGTGATCAATGTATCCGGAGAACAAGGTCATAGCAATGGAGTAGAAAAAATTGAAGTTTCTATAGATGTATCTTCCTCCTCTTCTTCTGGAGTATTGTCTTGGTCTGGAAACGCTGATTTCAATGGAGAGCCAATTTTAGATGCGCAGGTAATTCTTTCTCCTTCTTCAGATAATATAGTGTTGGATAATTACATAGTTTCAACTTCTAATGGTTCCGTTGAAGGTATTGATTTACAATTCCAAGGCGAAGGCGAGGTTTCATTTAGTGGTCCAGGAAGTGTACGATCTGATAACATACTATCTGTATCTGATTTTACTGGTACTCATATACAGAGTATTTACAATAATCACAGTGTTACTGGAGATGGGTTATTTACCGGAGTAGGACAGATTTCAAATGCATTAATACATGATATGGTAGAAATAAATGATTGTGAAAATAATTCTATTCCAGAAGGAGAGAGTATTTGCAAACTAGCAGAAGAAGAATATTTGATGGATGGTAGCTTTAATGCATCAGGTAAATATACGTCCGTTGGAGTATCAACTTTTACTAGATCACTGAATCAGGCAACACTAATCGGTTCAGGTACGTTCACAACTAGCGATGATGAGAATTTAGATTCATATGGAGTCATTAATGGTACAGGAACATTTTCCGGAACTGGTTTATTCAGTGGCCCAATGGTTCAACCAGGTACATTTACAGTTAATAATGCAATTCCTGGATTATATGATATTTCATTGATACTTGAAGATGGAACGATGGTTGATCTAGATGATACATTTAATATCCCATTATTATCATCCTTAGCACCTGTTTTAATTGATGTTCCAGCAGGTTCAATATCAGGCTCATTAATCGACTCTTCAGGAGAAGTTGTCAATTCGCCAATTTCATTAATACCTGATGATAACACATCTGTATCTGATGACGCTATTGAGGATTGTTCAATCATAGGCTATGCACCTTGTTTGATTTACCCTGATGAACAAGGAAAGATAATATTTGGCCCAATAACTCCTGGTACATATGTAGCAGAGATTGATTCGGATATGGATGGAATGTCTGAAGTAAAAGAAATATTTGTTTTTGGTACAGATGCACCACTTGATGCTACATTCCCTTCTCCTTTGCCAGATACTTCTGATATCCAATTCACAATATTGGATGATGGCGAAAGTCTTGGAGACTTAAATATCTCATTCTATCCTGTCAACGCACCAGATCAGCAAGTATCAGCAAAATATAATTCAGAATCAAGTGATTATTTTGTTGAATTGACTCATGGTACCTGGATTTTAAGTCACAATATTGATGATAATAAGCAGATATGGGAGAGTATCGATGTAGGGTCAGAAGATATGAATTTAGAAATTAATATAGAAATTAGTAAGAAAATTTCTGGGATAGTAAAAAATACAATACAAACTGATCCTATAACAGGAGTCCCTGTTGAAGATGCTTTGCCAAATACTCTTGTTTCTTTCCATTGGAACGGTTTGAGCACGTCAACATATACAAATTTAGAAGGTGAATTTGAAGTTAATCTACCAATTAATTCTGTGGTTGATGTCTCAGTACAGTATTCGCTCGACAAAGCATACTCTTCTAACATTAGATTCACGGTTAGCGATATTTTATCAGATTCCCAAAATATCACACTAATAGTTGAGGAGTCTGTAATAATTGAAGGTACTGTAAGTTTAGATGTTATAGGTAATTATTATACAGACACATTGAAAGACTGGAGTGAAATTAGTGTTATAGCTTCTAAAATACCTGAGAACTCCAGCCTTCCAGACATAAGGCAAATTGTAGATTCTAGTGGAAATTTCCAGATGTATATGACAGAAGGAGATTGGAAATTTAGTATAGACGGTAATTCATTAGAAAGTACCGATCAAAATATTTCCATAAATAGTACGAACAAAATAGTCGACTTAACAATGGTATCTGCAACAAGTACTATTTTAATCGATTTTTATATAGACCATAGTGAAGATGGTAATATTTCTAATGGAACTCCAGTATCATATCCATTTGGCATAAAATCTTTGAATCCTTTCATACCTGTTAGAGAAATTTCATTGGACAGCTCTGAATGGATTTCAGAAGGACGTGTAGAGGTTAATTTAACTCCAGGTTCGTATTCAATAGTAGTTGATAGGCCAAATCCTGATTCTGGAAATTTATTTGATACACTTTACTCCACAAATGACAATATTCACGTTGGACTCATCCCTGAGAATATTTCTACATCCATAGCCTTCGAGCCTAATTGGCTCACTAATATCACTTTCAACAATGAAAGTGGAGGTGCACTTTCTGATCATCTTGTAAGATTTAAAGACATTGAAAATGGATGGTTATTGTCCTTTATGACTGATTCTACTGGTTCAATTTCTGAATATATTCCTGAAGGAGAATGGATGGTTATAGTTGAAACTTTCGAGGCCGATGCCGGTATTTATCAAAGTTTAAGAGAACCAATATCCATTTCTTCATTTTCGGCAGGCATTAACTCATCTATGAATACTGCAGAGGTTGCTATGGTAAATATTATTTTGATGGATGACGGTTCACCTTTATCTGATATCCAAATTAATCTCGTAAATACCGAAAGAGGTACTGTAGATTCTCCATATTCAAATGATTTAGGAATAATCGATTTAAAAATAGAGCCTGGTTTCTGGAATTTGGAATTAAATTATACAGACTCTGAAGGAGTTATGTGGATTGTAGAAAGTATGCCAATTTCCGACTCAGGCCTTACAGCTGGAAATAATACAGAGGTATTGCTAAATGTGACTAAGTTAGTCACAGTCAAAGGAACAGTATTTTGGGATCTCAATGACAATCAACAACCCAATTTCGGAGAAGGTGTTTCCAATGTTACTGTAACATTAAATTCAACCACGGAAACTCATATTTTAACTACTGATGAAAATGGAGCATGGTCAACATATTTATTATATGGAGGAACATGGAATATTTCCACACATATTGAGGGTTTTAGTAGTGAAACATCTACTGTGTCTCTAATTTCTAATTCCAATTCAAAACATATACAAATTACTGCAGGAACAGTTCCTGTATCTGGCAGTATATCATATATAGACGAAGATCAATTCGATCAGATAAAAGACGATCTTACAATACTTTTAGTTCCAGCTGAAGGAATAGTCAGAGACCGTGTAATTCCTGATTTAATATTGAATTCCGAAGATTCATGGGGTGGAGATTGGAACGCTATGGTTGAACCTGGAGATTGGACTGTCTGGGCATTTGTTTCCTCATCATCTGATGTCCCATATCTTGTTTCAATAGACTCCCTTGATGTAGGTGTAGATGGCGGTACAATCGATTCTGAATTATCACTTGGTGGTAAATTATTACTCGACACTGAATGGCTAGATTATGATGGAATTTCTCATCCACTCACTGACATTGAATCACATAATATTGTAATAAAATTACAAGAATCAGGAATAAGTTGGGACGAATCCTTGAACTCTGAAGGACTATTGGAATTAATATTACCAGTCGGAAGAATGGATGCTTCCAGTTCCTTTAACATAACTCAGGAAGAAAGAGACATGGATTATTATGGCGGTCAAGGAGCAACTATAAGGCCCTCTCAAGATACTCCTGTAACTACTCTTGTAATTGATAGATTATCCAAACAAGACATTTCTGTATCGGATATTGGAGATGGACATGCTCTTCTCTCTATAAATAATACAAATTGTACTAGTGATTGTGATTATGAAAATGTAGAATTTAGTTTGAAAATAGATTATTTAGGCCATCAAGCATTCGATAGTTATTCGGTTACCGCTGTTGTTCCTGGGGCAGATGGTGAAGAATGGTTGGTCGAATTCAAAAACTCCACTGGCGCATGGTCATCGTCTACTGTAATTGAGTTAGGATTACAAAATACACTTGTTTTGGATAACTTTGATGTTCGTGTTGACCCTCCTAATGAATCAGTTGCTCATCACTTATCTAATGGTCATCAAATAAGAATAATCTTCACTACTGACCAAGGATATAGTCTAGAATATCCGTTATTGGTTAATGTACCACAGAATAATATGTTTACTTCAATAGGTTATGCTGAAGATGTAATCGGTGTTGCTCCTGGTACACCATCCGTAATCAATTTCGATTTCATCAATGATGGTAATGGAGACGATGTATTCACATTTGATTTCACAGTAGATTCTTTGGAAAATTGGAATCTGGCAGGAATAAACTCTCAACCAGTTGCTCCATTCTCAGAAGGACAAACCTCAGTTACAATTACTCCTCCGATTAATATGTCCGAAGAGCCTTACAAACTCAGTCTTTCAGTTACCGATACTGCCGATAATTCATATGGTCCATTTGATGTAGTTATTCAAAAATCCTCTCCAATATTGTCTTTGTCTTCTTCATCAAAGATTCAACTTTTGAGCGGTGATTCTGGACCAATAGCCGGAGAAATTGCCACATACCTAGTAAAAGTAGAAAATGATGGACTTATTGATGCTGAATCAGTTGAACTAAATGTTATTCTTTGTAAAGATATTTATTGTAATGAGAGAATAAATGTCAACGGTTCTGACATTCGTAATGTACCTGCCAATGGTGAAGCCACTTTTTATGTCGAAATGGACTTTAGAAATATTGATGTAGGAAAATATTTCGTGCAAATATACTTTACCGATATCCCTAGAATAGATTCTAGCGACCTTATGTCCTGTGGAGATTTAGCGCCCGGTCAGACAGAATGTACCATGGAAGCACAAACACTAGCTCCTGGTACAGATACGGATCAACCTATTTTGGGTTATGCCATTGGTATATTTTTGATAATCATAATTTTATATATAATTAGTCGCTCCACAAGAAGGCCGGGAGCACCATTCTAGAATCACCATTGATTACGGATGCGAATGATTTAATATGACACAACATTTTGATAATTTAGAGCTTCTACCAGAGCCTGAAGATCCAAATATTCTTACTGCTATTGACAAAGATGCACCAGGATATCCGGGTCAGTTTTACGGAGTAAGCGATAAAGATGCAAAGATTTTACGTAGAGTTTTCGTACCTGTAAAAAGGTTTATTTGGCCTTGGGGGGCTTTGGCGTTCACATTTTTTACTGCTTTTCTTATAATTGGATGGCCATTTATTGATGCCTTTCTTTCTCCATACCTTCCAGATTCTGAGTGGGCATATGAAGATACAGGGATTAGAGAAATACAGGATATGGGTTATTTAGGAGAAGGCATAAGAGTCTGCATGGTTGATACAGGGATAGATCTTAATCACCCAGATTTAATGCATATTTCTTTATCTGGTTTCAGAGATTTCTATTATAATGATCATTCCAATATTAGAGATATAGGAGATAATTCTCACGGAACTCTGATGTCTGGAATATTACTATCTAATGGAACATTTACTGGAGCAGCTCCAGAAATCTCACTATCCGTTGCAATATCCTTAGGGCCTTCAGGCAAATCAGGTCAAGAAGACATGGTTTCACAGGCTATAAGATGGTGCAGAATTACACAAGATGCACATATTATAAGCTTAAGTCTTGGAGCTAATCCAGGAATGGGAATGGATGATGAATCTGAAACAGTTATCGCAGTTCAAGAAGCATTAGATGATGGTATATTCGTAGTCGCTGCTGCTGGAAATACTGGATTAGATGAAGAAATAACAGATGTTTCTATACCTGCCAATATCGAGGGTGTTATTTCAGTAGCCGCAACAAATAAAAATGGTAATATTTGGAAAAATAGTGCATTCGGCTCAAATACAGATTCATATACGGGAGAAGAAAGACTTTTCCCAAATCAAAAACCAGAGATTTCTGCTCCAGGAGTCAGACTATATTCTACATATTCATCAGATTCAGATTCTTCCCTATATGCATATTCTTCAGGTACAAGCGACTCAACGGTTTTAGTTACGGGCGCTTTAGCATTAATTTTGGAGAGATATTATGACGAAATTGCCGGAGAAGATGGGAAAATAGATTATTCAGAAATCAATCGTGTAAAGCTAGCATTAGCAAATTCAGCAATTTCTGATAATCAAGATGCCCCTCATCATCCTCAAAAAGGATATGGTAAATTAGATGTCATTTCTTGGTCAAAGGAGATAACAATAGAATTTGGTATAGTAGATAATTGAACACATAATATTCTCCATGTTATGGCATTGTATCCTATCCATAACTCCTATCTTTAAATGAACACAACACTCCTCAAACATTATGAGGGAGTGCTTTAGAGTGCGTATTATGAGGGACAATGTTAGATCTCGAAGCTCGTTTTTGGTTTTTTTAATTATTTCTAGCCTCCTAGTTTCATTTATCGGTCCAGTTTCTACAGCATCCGCTTCAAATGAAACTTCTGAAGGAACAATTACGGGTACTGAAACATGGTCTGGCCTTCATCAATTAACTGGGGATGTTACAATTGCAACAGGAGCGCAATTGATTATCAATCCAGGTACAACTATTTCTGCATCCAATGGAACGCATATTGATGTAAGGGGAAGCATTTGCATAGGAGAAGTCAATTGCGGTGCTAGTTCTAATGCCAATCCAAGTCAAAAAATAACATTCCAATGGTCTGATCCAGTCAATGAAAGTGCTATCGGAGAATGTCTTAATTTAGAACAAAATGGACAAAGGATTACAGTCACAGACCCCTCATGTTACGAAGGCATACTTATCAGGAGTTCTATCGACTTATCATTAACCGGCATTAGGCATTTGGTAATGGACGGGGCCTATGGAGTTCCTCATTTTATCGATGCCGTAAATGAATGGAGATATGGAGCATTGGTTATTGACGGAGCCAGTCCTGTTCTCACAAACATAGATTTCAATGATATCAACACCTCTAGTGTTTTAACAACTAGCCTCGCTCAACCTACATTTATTGATAGTTCATTTTCCGTAGGTAATGATGATGAAAGTGGTGTTGGAGGTTCTGCAATGCAGATCTATGCCTCTGGATCTTCAGTAGCACCATTCACATTGGATAACCCATATTTCAAAGATGGAACAGAAAGAGGTTGCCAACAAAACGCAGGTGGACGTTCTGCAATGTGGATACAAGATTCCTTTGTTGATATCGATAATGCTGATATTCAATTCGGAGATTATGGATTATCAATTCGAAATTCAGCCGGAGAAATATCAAATTCAGTAATTTCAGTTACATGTACAGGCGTAGGCATTCAAGGTAAGAGAACTGTAAGTTCTAACTCATTTTCATTCGACGTACTCAATAATGAAATTACAACTGTTGAAGGAGGGCCAATAGTAGTTACTTCCCAAGGCTTAACAAATATAATTTCTAACGAAATTTCAGGATCTAGTCAGGGTTCGGGAATAGTTGTAGTTGCTAGTCAGGCAGAAATACACAATAATGAAATAGGCCCAATTGGAGGTTGGAATGGAATATGGTTGCGAAGTGCATTTGATGTAGTTGTGGAGAATAATACTATTTCAGAAACTAATGCTGAACCAATTGTTGCAGGTAGTTATTACTATTCGGATACAGCTATATCACGTTTATATCTTGCAAATAATGAAATATCGACAGATGGAACTGGGACTTGTTCAAGCAACAAATGGTGGGGCGGTGCATTTGCATGTCCTGCTATAATGGTATTTAGAACAGGATCAACTATTCATGATAATGATATTTCAGCAGGTGCTGCAAATGGAATTATGGCCATAGGGTCACTGTTAGATGTACAAAGAAATACATTCAATGGAGCATCAACAGGTGCAATAATAAAGAATTATGATGATGGTGCCTTAGGAAGTCAACAGTATGGTTCTTTGGCATTTTTTGCTGAAAATACATGGTTAAATGTCGGAAAGACCTACAATATTACAAAGAGTTCTGTAACTGTTCAATCTGAGTCAATACCAAATGCTCCTTCCGGCGAGCATCCGGTTCGCCTCTCGTGGCCAGATCAAGAAGCATGGTCATACAATAATTTCCAAACATCCATAGTCCCTCCTCCAATAAAGAACTGTCCTACATGTGATGAGATCTTACCTAGAAACTTTCCTTTAGCAATTAGTATGGACAATAATTCTACTGTATTTACTTTTTCTAATTTAACTAATCTAGATACTGATAATATCTTTATTGAGACTCAACCAACACATTATGCAGTTCAAGTCAGCCGTGCAGAATTAGTACGATTTCAAGCACTAATTAACGGACTAAAGGTATCTGATGCTTTAGTTTTGATAGAAGATGCACTTGGAAATGATTTGTATTCTCTAACCACTGATGAAAATGGATATACTCCCTGGTTTTCATTACCTTCCAATTTTCATCTTGACTTCAGAGGATTGGGTGGCGGAGATAATCCGGATGGCTTTGCTGATGATGAAT
>QQRX01000019.1 GCA_003602595.1 Candidatus Poseidoniales archaeon
TAGTAAATTTACATCGCTTTAAAGTATTTTTCCATGATAATTCTAATAATCATACTGCTTCAGAATACTTATGAAAAGTGAAGAAATCTTATCCAAGGCAAATGAAATTAAACCATGGATTCTCGAGAAGAGAAGAAAAATTCATCGCCATCCTGAATTAATGTATGAGGAATTTGAAACTAGTAAATTAGTTCAAGAAACTTTGACAGATCTCGGGATACCATTTCAGAAAGATATTGCAATAACTGGTGTTGTTGGAATGATTGGCGATGGAAATGGCCCTTGCATTGCATTGAGAGCTGATATGGATGCTTTGCCGATACATGAAGAAACTGAAGTAGATTTTAAGAGTGAAATTGATGGTAAAATGCATGCTTGTGGCCATGATTGCCATACTGCTATGCTTCTTGGTGCAGCAAGAATTTTGAAAGAGAATGAGGGACTTATCAAAGGTACTATAAAATTAATTTTTCAACCTGCTGAGGAAGGAGGAGCAGGCGGTAAAATGATGAGAGATGAAGGAGTATTAACCAATCCAGATGTTCAACAAATATTCGGGCTTCATGTGGCAGGACAGCTTCCTACTGGTATGTTAGCATCAAGAGAAGGAACTTTATTGGCTGCTGCTGGTTCACTGAAAATTATAGTAAAAGGAAATGGAGGACATGCCGCTGCACCACATAATACTATAGATCCTATTATAACTGGATCTAAGATTGTAGTTGAGTTACAATCAATCATTTCTCGAGAGTTGAATCCATTAGAATCTGGGGTAATTAGTGTTACAATGATGAATGGAGGAGATGCATGGAATGTGATACCTTCTACAATGGAATTACAAGGTACTATTCGTTCACTAACCTTGGATGGATTATTGACTCTACAAAAAAGAGTGAAGGAAGTTTCTGAATCTATAGCTATTGCTAATCGCTGTGAAGCGGAGGTAACCTTTCCCGGACATGATTATCCTCCTACAGTTAATGATGTAAATTGTTGGGAACTAGGAAAATCAGTCAGTGAGGAAATACTTGGGAAAGACAAAGTAATAGAAATGCCTCCAATAATGGGAGGAGAGGACTTTGCCTATTATACTCAGAAAATACCGGGGTGCTTCGCTTTCTTAGGAGTAAGTAACCCAGAAATTGATGCAATTTATGATGTACATCATCCTATGTTCAAAGTAGATGAAGAAGCATTACCTTTAGGTTCAGCTATACATGTGAATTGTGCTTTAAAGTCACTAAGTAATTTATCTTAGATAAATCAATGAACTAAATATTATTTAATATATCGATTTTCAATTTAATTTACATAAATATGCCTTCTTCACTAATAATGAAAATAAGGAATAAAACAAATAAGACGAAAACCAATGGAGTTACTAATAATCCAAATGAAAATCCAGTAGGGCCATTGCTCCTAAGTCCCCATAAAATACTAATTATGTAAATTGATGGTGATATTATACAGAGTGAAAATAGTGAAATTCCTTCCCCTCCTATCTCGTATAAAATTTCTGATATTACTCCCATAATTACTAGAAATGCCGGGCCCGCAAAAAGTCCAATTATAAACCAAACGACATTGTTATATTTTGGATTCGGAGTGTTAATCATGTCTGTGTTTTCTGAGATTTCCTTTTTCATTGGATTAATTTCATTAATTATGATAGTTTTTGGTCCTTTATGCCTCAGACAATACCCAGACTTTCTGAATTCAAGTGCATTACAACCATCATAAGCACATTTATTATCTCCCATGGTCAATGACAAATGACTTACGCCTTAGTTTTTATCACGACATTTTGTGTGATTGTTTTTTATCGTTGACTATTAGAGGACAGTCATGGCCAATGCAGAGTGGAAGTCAGATCATCTTCCATTCGCTATGCCGGAGAGGAGATGGTCTCTAAGGCAAAATTGGATTAATCTAACTTTTTTACATTGGGAAGTCGATCCAGAGAAAATTAAACCATATATTCCAGATGATTTGGAACTAGATACCTTTCAAGGTAGAGCATATGTGGGCACTATTCCATTTATTATGGAAAAGGTACGGCCTCATTTTTTACCTTATTTGCCATTCATATCTACCTTTCCAGAATTCAATGTCCGTACATATGTTAAGAAAAATGGTAAAGCAGGAGTTTTATTTTTGACTTTAGATGCACAAAGTTATGTTACTTGTGCATATGCACCTAGGGCCTACGGACTTCCATACAGATACGCTAAAGCAGATGTTAAAGTTTTGAAAGAGAATTATATTTGGCATTCAAAACGCACTTCTAATGGTTTGGAATTAAAAGGTAAGTCAAACCCTGTAGGAGATATCAGAAGAGCTAAAAAAAATACTTTAGAATATTTTTTATTTGAAAGATATTGTTTATATGTTTCACATAATGATAAACTATACATGGCATATACTCAGCATAATCCCTGGGAATATAGTGATGGTGAAGCAAATATTGAAATTAATTCTTTAACGGAATCCTTTGACTTAGGAATTAATAATTATCTTTCTCCTGATTTTGTTCATGTCACTCGGGGAGTAAAAGTAAAGACTTGGGACTTAGAAAATATAAATGGTGATTAGTTTTGAATAATTCTGATATTCTATTGATGGATGGAGATTGTGGTCTTTGTTCAAATGTTGCACTTTTTCTTTACCCTAGATTGGAAAAAAAATCATCATTAAAATTTATAGCGAATAATTCAGAAGAAGCGAAAACGATTATTAACACACTCTCAAAAAAATATCAAAAGGCAGATACTGTATATTTGATACGTAATGGTAAAGCCTACATTAGGTCAGCTGCTGGAATTAGATGTCTGCTTTACATGAAAATTCACTATAGAATTTTGTTTCCAATTTTTTGGTTAGTTCCATTGCCACTTAGAGACATAGTATATGCATTTATTTCAAGATATAGGTATCACATATTCAAAAGACCCAATGCTTGTATTTTCCCAGATTTAAATTAATTATTCATAAATTTAAACCCTCTTTTAGATAGAACAAACCACTGATTATGATTCCTAGCATCACAAGATTATGTACTACAGAATTCTTCATCGACTTTAACCATTTTTTTCCTACATCGACACCAATCAATGCTGCTAGTACAAGTATTATGGTCAATTCGAAATATTCTGCCATATTTTCATATCTAAAGAAAAAATATACTGGAACTCGTGTGATATCAACAGATAAAGCAAGTACGCTAGCAGTAGCAGCATAATTCATTTTATCTTTCAGCCTTCTAGAAAGGAACATTGCTCTAAGTGCGCCTTGGTGGCCGGATAATCCACCCATAAAACCAGAACCAAATCCTCCAATTCTATCATTGGATTCTGGAATTTTATAATTAGTCCACTTTTCACTCATAGTCAGTAGAGGTAGAACAATTAGAAATGCCCCGATTATAATCAAAAGTGGTTTCTGAGGTACACTATTATTCAATACCGATCCTATTAGTGCACCAATTACTAGCCATATTCCATAATGTTTCACTGCATCGACATCGACGTATTCTCGTAATGAAATATACTTTGCACCATTGTGGATTCCGTGCACTACTCCAACTACTGCAACCGCTTCATGTGGAGGCATCATCAATAACACAATCGGAGTCATTATCGTAGATAATCCGAATCCTGCGGGAACTGTCAAAGCAGCAGCAAAAATAACTACAAGAAAAATTAATATTAATTCCATATTACCATTCTTGTAATAGAAGAAAACTCCCTGCATTTAGCAGGGAGTTCTCCTCTTATTTGTATGGTCTTATTATAATTTAAGACATCATAGCGGATGCTTTCTTTGCACCCATCCATGCTACGACACCGAAACCTATTTTGTTGATCATATCAGCAATATTGTATAGTATTGCCATTATTTCTTTCCCATCGCTTCCTGCATCAACCATGTCAGTTCCAACTAGGTAACCAAGTGGGTAAATAATCCATCCAACCAGTATGAAAGTTCTTAGAGCATCTGTGCTCCAAACTAATTCTTCTCTAATCTTACTGTTATCTACTCCTAATCCATCATATAATCCGAATGGTAAACCTGTGGCTACCATAATCATAGCCCATCCAACACCACCAAGGATTAAACCTAGTGCTTCATTCATTACTCCTGTTTCTCCGAGATATCCGAATGAAATCATTATTAAAGCACCAACAAAACATACTCCTGTAAATCCAAGTCCTAACACTTTATTATCAGTAATTGCATCTTTCCCAACAAGTGAAGGGAATTTCAGAGCCATTAGAGGTACTGTAATGATCCAATCCATATATCTGTAATCAGTACTTACTGCACCAGTGTCAATGTACACGCCACGCATGTAATAGTAGTGGAAAGCAGCAATTCCTACAATCAATGCAGAAATTGTCATTGTAGTTCTAAACTCTGGAGCAACGTTGTTTCTTTCACTCATGAAGAAAACAAAGGCAGCACCCATTGAGATATATCCAATGAAGAAAAGGAAGAAAGTGGCTCTTCCTAAATTATCATCAGCATACTCAACTTCTGGATTGACAGTTGCAGCATTAACTGCTTGGACAATCATTAATGCCAGACCAACAATGGTCAGCACTATAACATTCTTTTTTAGGCTAATATTAGACGATATCGTACCGTTCATACATCGTCCATTGATTAATTATTTATAAGTAATTGTATTAATATTAAAATATAAATCAACATTTAATATTTTTTTGAAAAACCCATATTTATACGATAACACACTAACCACAAATCATGGTGAGAGATATTAGAGTTGATTACAGAGATGGCGGCCCAATCGTAATAACTAATGCCAACAAGCCGCTGAGTATCCTAAAAGATTGGATAAAAGAAGCTATTGATAATAATTTAATTGAAGCAAATGCCATGTGCATATCAACAGTCAGTCAAGACGGCACCCCAAGGAGCAGAATGGTTTTATTAAAACATATCACTGATTCTGAAATAGGATTTTTTACAAATCTCGAAAGTGATAAAGCGACCGATATTAAAAATAATGAGAATGTTGCTGTCACATTTTTCTGGCCCTCATTAGAAAAACAGGTCAGAATATTAGGAAAAGCTTCTGAAATATCTAGGGAACAAACTCTTGAATATCATAATTCCCGTCCAAGATTGAGCCAAATAGCAGCATATACGTCTACCCAGAGTAAAGAATTAGATTCCATAACTACACTCGATGATGAATTCAGAAAAACTGAAGAAAAATTTGAAAATCAAAAAATACCATTACCAGATCACTGGGGTGGATACAAAATACTTGTCCATTCAATAGAGTATTGGTCTGGAAGACCTAGTAGACTCCACGAAAGGGTATCTTTGAAACTTCAAAATAACAATTGGATTGAAAAACGGTTGTATCCGTGATTAATTCTCCATCCAAGCTTCTATCTCGTTACTGGCCAATATTAATGTCGGAGCCCAGAGGCCAACAAATATCCCCAAATTCTCATTATCACCGACAAAATAAACGTATAATGATCCGACAACTGAAAACATACTCGCTATTAACCCAATTTTTGCTATCTGTCCACTCATGATTACCTACCTCATACACAAGCATGAGTGTTAAGATATTAATTTTTTGTATTCAGTCATTAGAAATTATCATTTCACAACAAGTTTATTCCATTCGATTATATTCCGAGATTCAATGACGATACACCAATTGAGCATTTTTGTCATTGATGAAATTTACAAAATTCCAGAATTAAGTAATTTTGAAATACATAAATTAAAAAATATACCATTAGGATATTTGAGAAAAACCAATAAAACAATGTTGGGATGTTGTCGATTTAAGAAAAATAGTAGATGGATAAAGAGGAACAAAAATGGTCAAATAACAGAAAAAGGTAAAGATTTTTGGCCATATGAGAATACGCTAGGGCCAGATGATGTGAGGAAAATTGATTTACATCCAGATTTATTTTCTGAATCACGTTGGGAACGTTTAGCAGCTAGCGTCCTTTATCATGAATACTTACACGCATTAGGTTTCAGACATTGCCCTACCTTTAGAAAATTAGAATCTTTATGGCCAGATGTAGAAGCGCGTTTGGGTACTAGAAAAGTAAAATTAAATTCTCCAATGTACAACCTTTGGCTGCAACGAAAAAAAAATATTTGAAAAATCTATAAAAGAAAACTCGACCTAATGAATATTATTTCATATAATTAATACTTATTCTACTAATGCCGATTTGAAGAAAGAAACAACTTTATATTCATAATCTTCTGATTCTCCCCAAATAGCATCTACATGGCCTCTATCTTGCACATACCAAGTAGATACATTTCCTCCTTCTAATTTCATTATTTCTTCAAAATTTTCAGAATGAACAATCGAAACTCGTGGATCTTCAATCCCATGTGTGAGAAATACTGGTCTATCTCCTGCATTTGTCGCTGCTTCCATTGGAGAACGAGCATCTAATTCGACACCAACTAACCAACCTCCGACCCTAACTGCAGGGCCAGCAAAGAATTCAGGGTAACCCAATCTCTCTAATTCATTTTTAACTAGTAGCGGAAAATCTAAGACTGCACTATCTAACCACATCGCTCCTATTCCATTCTCTTCTGCAAATGCTATCGCTGCTCCCCCGCCCGCAGAAAAAGCAGACATTCCCACCTCTCCTGGCTGATATCCTTTTTCTTCTAATAGCCAATCATATGCACCAAGAATGTCCTTATATTCAATCTGTCCGACAGCAAAATAATCATCTACTACTTCACTATCTCCATAATTTCTAAGATCAAATGATAGTGTATTAATTCCTCCTTCCGATAGGTATCCTTGCATCAAAAGCATCTCTGGTTTACATTTTCCATTCATTGGCATGCCATGTGTCAGAATCACAACAGGTGCTTCGGGATCGACCTCTACATACCATCCTGAAAGTGTTATTTCAGTATCTCCTCTTGGGGAAAAGGTAACATTTTGATAGGAATCAATCTGATAATTGGTTACATCTAGTGTTTTACGAATTTCTATTCTCTCAGCAGAATCATTCCATGGTTCAAAACTTTCCCAATCATCATCAGTGTCCCAGTTATCTGGAGTATTTTCTGACCACATGCCACAGCCTGGATTGACTGAAAGCGACGCTGAAGCTACCATATAACCAATTCCTAGATATCCTAAAGGAACAAATAAAATAATAATTATTATTCCTATTTTCAATTTCTTCATATTTAGTGAAATTGCTGATCTTTGTTCCATCCTCTCTTCCTCTAATTCTCATTCCAAACCTAAAGCACTGATTATTCTTTCTTTTAATATTTGATTATTCTATTTTTTTACTCCCATGGATCAATTCTTATTACATGTTTCAGCATTAT
>QQRX01000002.1 GCA_003602595.1 Candidatus Poseidoniales archaeon
TTTCTCTAGGGTATCTTATCTCTGCATCATTATTTATTTTTGGTCTTAAGAATTTGGGGCATCCAAAAACTGCTCCTCGCGGAAACAAACTTGGCGCTACTGGTATGGCAGTTGCGATTATCACTACTATATTTGAGATGAATTTAGTTGATCAAGGGATAATAGGTTGGGAACTAATAATATCTGGGCTATTAATTGGCTCAATAATTGGATATATTATGGCCGCAAGAGTAGAAATGACTGGAATGCCTGAATTAGTGGCTCTTTTCAATGGTTTTGGAGGCGCAGCTTCTGCATTAGTCGCTCTCTCTGAAAGTTGGCGATATATCTATGAATCAAATGATGTTCTTAGTGGATTAGAATTGACTGTAGTTTATGTAGCAGCCGGGCTATCTGCTTTAGTAGGTTGGATGACATTAACCGGTTCAATACTTGCTATGTACAAACTCAAAGGAGGTGTGACTCTATTTGGCAAATGGTTTCGAACTCCTACATGGGGTCCGAGTTGGCTAAATTATGTAAAAATAGTATTTGTTTTATCTGTATTGTCATTCATTTATCTCTCTCTCAACGATCCTAATAATGTCACATTTTTGTGGTCAATAATTATTATATCTTGTATTCTAGGGTTAATATTAGTACTTCCAATAGGCGGTGCAGATATGCCTGTAGTGGTTTCTTTATTGAATTCTCTTTCTGGAATTGCGGCAGCGTTTACAGGATTTATAATATCAAATAGTGTTTTGATAGTGGCTGGTTCTTTGGTAGGGGCATCAGGGTTGATTTTGACATTCATTATGTGCAAAGCAATGAATAGGACACTTTTCGATGTTCTTTTTAAGTCATTTGGGGGGACTGAAAAAGAGACTCTAACTAGGACAAAAGTTGGTGCAGATGCCGAAGAAGTCGCAATGATGGTAGACGGTGCACAAAAAGTAATCATAGTTCCAGGTTATGGTATGGCAGTTAGTCAATGTCAGCATCAAGTCAAAGAATTTTCAGATTTATTAAAGGATAAATTTGATACTGAAGTAAAGTTTGCTATCCATCCTGTAGCAGGGCGAATGCCTGGTCATATGAATGTATTACTCGCTGAAGCAAATGTTCCATATGATCAATTAATCGAAATGGATGAAATTAATCAAGAATTTTCTGAATGTGATATGGCTGTAATCATTGGTGCTAATGATACATGTAATCCAGCTGCGAGAAGTGGCGAAGGACCATTGGCAGGAATGCCAATTATAGATGCTGATAAGGCTAGATCCGTAGTCATAATAAAAAGAAGCTTATCAGTAGGATACGCTGGAGTTGATAATGACTTATTTTATGAAGATAAGACAATGATGTTATTTGGTGATGGAAAGGTTATGATGAATAGTCTTAATTCTGCAATAAAAGAAATTTGAATATTGGGTATTTTGGAGGCTTCTTACGGGTAATGGTTATGAGACTCCTACCTCCGAAAATGAAACAGGTGATGCCCATGAACAAAATCATTCCTCGATTTGGTATTGCCTTATTTGTTGTTGGTTTGCTTATTGTACCAGTATTTGGCCTAAGTGGTGGCCCTTCAGCATTAAATTCAGATGAAGAATTAACTGTAAAATACGGTTGTAATTGCCATAATAATGGCGCAGCATCTCCTAGAGTAGTTGTTATGATAACAGGCGTACCAATTATGTATGAATTATCAGAAACATACAATCTAACGGTAACAGTTGCAGATTCACTGACTCTTTCAGGAGGAGATGGTAATGTCAAAGCAGGATTTTTACTATCTTCAGATTCTGTTGGTGTATTTTCTTGGTCAGATGATCAAGATATCAGGCAAGCAGAAGATCGCCCTGATGACATATCCCATTCAGAAACTGATTCTGATGGAGTATGGGATTTTAGATGGACTGCTCCATCTGACAATGTCGGCCAGATTAATTTTTGGTTAGCAGGTAATTCTGTAGATGGCGCAGGTATACCTGACGAAAATGACTATTGGAATCTCGTATCTTTTTCAATTAACGAACCTGGTACCATAACTACTACAGAATCTGATTCAACACTACAAACTAGGACTATTTCTGTAGGTGATTATGATTCTCTGTTTGTTTTAGAAGTCACAGATGAACAACTAGAGAAAGAACGTCAGGATAAACTATCTCATAAATTATTCAAACAAGGTAATTTATTTTTCTGGACCAGTCTAGTTGCATTGATTGTAGGAGGAGTTTTTCAAAGAGAAATTTTAGAAAGACGCTTTGGCGAAGGGCCAGAATATTTGGCCCGAGAACTAGCTGTCCCTCAAGCAATACGTAGATCAATTGGCTGTATCATCTCATTCTATATGGCATTTAGTTGGACAGTCAATGATGCCCTAATACAGTTCCCTCCTCCTTCCATAGTTGGCCCAGATGCAGAAGTAACAGATCTTACTGTATTCATTATTGGATGCTTTTATTTCATCAGTGCTTGGTTCGCATATGGCGTATACAGAACCATACTAGCTGCTAATTCAGAGCCTAAAGTTAAGGATATTTTGTGATATGCTATCTTCAGTTTCCAAAGATATCAATTTACCTCTTTCATCACATATATTTGAATTACTCAAAATAATTAAATTCCATTTAGTATTTTTTATATTATTTTCTTTAATTTGGTCTTTTTTTGTGGAGGATTTAATATCAAGATGGTTATCTAATATTCCATTAAATAATGGCTCTTTAGATCTCTCTATATATGGGCCATATGACTGGATAGAAATACAATGGTCAATGGTATTTCTATTATCAATCATATCTATTATGCCTTTCCTTTCTTATTCATTACTCAAATTTACTAGTATTGGATTACTACCAAAAGAAAAAAAATGGTTTTATTCATTAATAATATTTAATTTATTTATAATTCCTACTATACTATTCATGGTATGGGTTTTCTTTTTGCCAAATATTCTCTCTTCGTTTAATCGATTTGGGTCAGTAGAAGGCGTGGGTAACCGTTATGATGCGGCAGCCATTTTCAAATTGACTTTAGGATTTTCATGGATTATAATTGTTTTTTCTTTAACTACAATTTCCTTAGGTTTAGCAAGATTAATTGGAGTTTTTGATAGTCGAAATTCAAATATGAAATTAAAGATTATCGCTTTTTCTGGTAGTTTAATTATTCTTTCATTACCTAATGAATTTGATGGATTACGTATAATTACCGCTTTATTAGTAATTTATTTATCTGATATTATTTCGAGAACTATACCTTCTTCACCATTGGGATCTCGTTCTTTTCATGTAGATGATATTATTTCTAATAATGGAAAAGTAAACCGTATTGCTGTAGTTGATTGTAATTGTGAAGGAGTATGCCCTAAAGTCCCAGAAAATTTCAAACCTGCTGGAGTTGCTGTACCTACTTGTAGGGCATTGTGCCTTTATGGTGATGAACAAGATTCTCTAGTAGATTTAGTAATCAGCTCTAATATTTCCAGCCTAATTATAACCGGCTGTGACGGTTCCCCAATTCCACTAAATTTTCGTAATTCTCTACAGAACAATAATTGTGATTTAAAAGGTTTAAATTGGCTTGATTCAGAATACTCCGATGATAATATTTGGAAGTTAAATTCTTTAAAAGACTCATATTCATAAGATACATCTTTACATCTAATTAAAATCCCAATTATGCCTCGACGGTATATGAGTAAGGTTAGAGCAGTTTTGGCTTTGTTACTTATTTTACTAGGATTATTGTCATATAGTAATCCCCAATATATTGATGATGCTTTGGAAAGAAGTCATAATCATAATTCTAATTATAATCTTGTTGAATTACAAGATAATGAGGAATGGTTGGTCCTTAAAATTTCTTTTCCGAATAAGCCCTTTGATTCAAATGAAGCTAAAAAATTATTTGAAGATACATATTCTGCGGAAGATTATATTAAATCGTTAAACAATAATTCCAATTTGAATGTGACAATAATTGAGCAAACCTGGAATTCACCTAAATCAGATTCTTTTTGGGGGCAAGACTCGTCAGAGGGTAGAGATGCAGGCTCAGAAAATGGAGTTCAAGACTTGGTTACAAATGCTGTTAACTCCCTTTTAATCGAAAATGATTTATCAAAATGGGATTTTAATAATGATGGTATTGTAGATAGGTTACTTATCTTACATTCTGGTGATGCACAAGAGTCCAGCGGACAATCTTCTTCTATTTGGAGTCATTTTTCTGGCCTAGATGATCCAATAAAAATCTCTACATGGTCCATTGAACATTATACAATAGTCTCACTATCTTCCGGATTAGGTACTCTAATGCATGAAATGCTTCACCAAATGGGCGCAGTGGATTTATACGATGTCCATAGTGATTCTCCTAGTTCTAATTGGAATGGCCTAGGGGATTGGGATATAATGGCTAGTGGTAATTGGAATGGCGAAGGAAAAATACCAGCATTACCTAGTGCATCAACAATGCAATTAATAGGGACTGATAGATCTTTGAACGTCATTCCGGGAAATAATTCTTTCACAATAACGCCCATATCATCGGGAGGAAAATCATTAGCCATAGAAATCGCTCCAAATGAATTTATTCGAATATCATTAAGATCAGGTGGTTTTGATTCTGCTCTACCCGGATCAGGTATTTTAGTAGAACATCAGGACAAAAATAATGGAAATCTAGAGAATAATTTAGTTAATATCGATCCTGAATTGGCTTGGGTCAAAATCATTGAAGCAGACGGAGATGATGCCCTAATGAGAGGCAGGAATTCTGGAGAAATTGGTGATTTATTCAATTTAGATGATATGTTTGGTAATCTTGGTATACAAATCCGTGATAATCGAGGACGCTTAGTTACTTGGACTGCATTTGTTTCAGATATCAATATTAATGACGACGATTCTTGGAATAATGCTACAATATCGTTTGAAAATGAAGCCATAAATAATTTACAGGTCCTCACTCCTAGGCAACCAATAGTTCTTTTAGAAGGTGAAAAATCTTATGCAAAAGTAGATGCCTTAGAGGCATGCGAATTATTAATCAATTTAAATTATCAAGGTATTTCTATAACCAAGGAAATAAGTATTAGTTCAGGTACTTCATACATCGAAATCATTAATTCTTCTTCAAGTTCAAATTTAAAAGGACATCTAAAAGGACAAATTGGTTGTAAAAATAATAATTCACTAGATATTGATTTAGATTGGATTAAAGTTGGACACAAAATAACTAATGATACTATTAAGAAAATTATACCATGGGAAGAAGACTCTGAAATTTCTTTATATCCAAATTATTTAGGTAACGGTTCAAGGACTTATTCGATTTCAGTTTCAGGCGCCATTAGTAGAATCTCAAATCCTATAACTCAAGGAGTAATTTCTCCTGGTGATCCTATAATTCTTGCAATTTCTCCTAATGGACTATTAAAGCAAGGAATGATTGCCAAAGGAGAATTGATATTAACGGACTCAAATTCAATCGAGGAAAGAATTCCTATTATTCTACAGGCCGAATCTCCATTTATAGGTGAAGGTTTTCTTCCTTGGATATCACAACCATCCAATGGAATACTAATAATATGCTTATTATCTGCATTATCAATATTGACAAATACCCGCAAAAATAAATTAAAATCATCTTCTGATGGGATTATTCCACCTTGAATCAGTAGGCGGCCTAATTATTGACAAATAATGCCACTTTTCATCCATTATTGGAAATAACCATTTTTTATTGACTCCAGATGCTAATCTTGAAATTAAACAAGCTTCTTCCCAATTTTCTGGGCCATTATCAGGATGAACTACTAACCATGGAGCATGATCTTCTTCGATACTAGTCTCGTAACATCTCCATTTAGAACCATATTTGAATCCAGGTCTAGGATGAAGTCCCCTTTCTAGTAAGTCAAATACTATCTTTTCAGAAATACTCATTTCTATGTCTCTTCCATTTATTTTATTTTTAATCATTTTTTCGATATCTTCATCGATTATTCTACCATGAGTATGTGGAATTCCAATATTTTCATGTTTCCAATTCTCATTATTGGGAATAAATACATTACCGTTACTGAGTTTAATTTTTCCCTCTATATTGGAAATATTCATGTAATCTTCAATTGTTGGAATATCTAAATTTCCTTTCGGCTCTACTATCTCAATATGATATGTTACAACAGATAATTCATTATCAATTATTAACACTTCAGCAATTCTTTTTTTATTTCTTACACCTGTTGCCCAATTCAATAAATCTTCAATGTCTAATCTTTCTGAAGAATGAAACCACCTTATCTCAGATATTGGTTTACTATCTCTTGGATGAGCATCAGAAGGCCATCTAAGAGCCCAAGTTTCTCTTTCTTCGTTTAGATTAAAACCCTCGGAGTGAACAGTAATCATTATTTTATTACCTGGTTTCCTCAAGGATTCTAGAATTGTATATTCATCTAATATTGTGGGATTTCTTTTCAGACATTGAGTCATCCATTCTTCATGTGGCAAATCAATATTTCTATGTTCATGACAAAAAATTACTTCTGCATCAGTTAAATGTAAACAGTCTTCAGAAATAATCTTACCTAAAGCAGATTTATGCCATAAACGATTAGATGCCGAACCTCTGTATTCCCATCCTCCCCTATCCGAGTTCATGATTTCCGGTATATGTTCATGATTTCATACCGTCGGTTTCCCCAAATATCTTTGGTAATGACTTCAACGCACATCTGATAATGATGGATGCGGACGAGAATCTAAGATCTAGAACACTCAAAAAATTAGGTAATTTACTTGATAATAATAATCATTCTCGAGTAACTTTGATCGGTGATATAATGTTAGACAGATACCATCATGGCTTTGCAAATAATCTTACATCAACAGCTCCCGTTCCAGTCCTAAAAATTACTGACTCAGAAGAATCTCCCGGTGCTGCCGCACATATCGCACTTAGTTTGAATTCTCTTGGAATGCCTGTAGATTTTTTTTCTTGTGTCGGCAAAGATGCAGAGGGCTCATCGATATTGAGCAAACTTTCTGATACTGGAGTGGATATATCAAATATTATTAAAATTGATAATCACAAAACCCTAACCAAGATTAGATTTTATGGAAGTCGTGAAAGTCTATTAAAAAATAGTCAAATTTTATTACAAGCAGATAGAGGTTCTCTAAACCCCTTGTCTCCAGAAATTAGTTCAAAACTCGTTTCTGAAGCACTGAAATCTTTAGAAGAAAGTTGTGTATTAGTTATTTCAGACTATGATAAAGGCGTTGTTTCCTCTGAGGGTGCTGCAAAATTGATTGAAAAAGCAAAAAATAAAGGTATTCCAATAATTTTAGATCCTAAATTAACAGGTCTCGAGAAAAGTAGAGGTGCTACAATAGTATTATTTGAGATTAGGGGTTTAGCATTACTTCAACGCCGTTTAGATCTCAAAGATAGTAAAGAAGCCGCGCATTATCTAATTGAAAATTACGGATGGGGCTCTCTTCTAGTTCTTGGCGGAATAGAAGGAATGACTCTGTATTCCAATGATGATGATATCTATTTCCCTTGTAATGCTACTTCTCCAGAACAGCAAATAGGACTTCATGATGCTGCAGCAGCAGCTCTGGCGATTTCTCTGGGTAATGGACTCTCTCTACTAGAATCTGTTACTTTGGCTTCAGCAGCCTGTGATTGTATATTATCGGCCGCTGCCTCTAAAGAATTTATTTCCAAGGATTCTCTTTCATTATGGCTCGATGATTTATCATGGAGAATGCAAATTTCGGAGAGATGATATAATCATCAATACATTGGTTTAATTAAATATGAGTAACGGCCAAAAATCCATGAAATACATAAGATTAATGCTAATTTTATTATTTCTTAGTTCTTTAACTCCTATTCTTAATAATGTAAATGCTCAAGAAAATACTTCATATCAAAGCATTAATTTTAATTCTGATTATTCTCTTAATGTTAATAATTCTACTTATGTTTATGGGTATGCTACTTCAAATCAAAATTCGATTATTATTTCATGGGAATTAGAATACTCTGATATTCTTTATGATTCTGGCGAACTTATCTTAAATTCTGAATCAAATAATTTTCTAAATCCTACCTATCAATGGCAGATATTCCTAGATTTCTTATCTTATCCTGGTCCGTGTACATGTTATTTGACAGTTATTTTAGAATCTACATCGCCTCAGGTAATCATTAAGCCGATATTTTTTTCACCAGATGATGAATTTCTAGAACCAGCTTTAATTATCGATGATAATTCTAATAATCTATTTTCAGATAAAATATATTTTTCAGGTAACGCTTGGTCATTTGATGATTCTTTGCCAAATCTCAATTGGAATGCTTTTAAAACAAACTCACAAGCTTCATCATGTAAGTCAGATTCTTCCCAAATTTTAACAAATTCTATGGAAATAGAGTCTTCATTCACAAATCAATATTCATTTGAAAATGAATTGGATATATCCAATTTTGAAGATGGATATTACTCATTATATCTATGGGCCAATTCTCTTCAAAATTCTAATTCATTGAATTCTGAATTTTATTGCGCGTTCATACAAGTTGATAACAATGAGCCAATATCTACAATTCAATCTCAAGAAAATTTAAATTTACTAGAGGGATTTTCACCAATTTTATTTGATGGCAGTGTATCCTCAGATCCATTCTTCGGTCGTTCAAAATTGAATTTTGTTTGGGTATTAAGTCAATTTATGCCAAACTTAAATGATGATAAGTTTCATTTAGAGGTCATAAACGTCTCTTCTGGTGATGATAAAAGAACTTTTTTAATTGATAGTCTTAATTCTGGTAATTATTCATTAATTCTAACGGTCACCGATGAATGTGGCCTTAGTAATTCTTCTTTCATAGAATTTTCTATAACTAATATGGCACCTATCGCAAAGTTATCTATTGATGATGTAGAGATATTTGATGGCGACTCATTAATATTACTCCAAGATCAAGAAATAGACTTAGATGCATCAGAATCATCAGATACTGAAAATGATATTTCATCATTAGGTTGCATTTGGAAAGTTAATAATGTACCTTTTTATGAAGGATGCAAAAGGACTTTTTCTTGGCCTGATTCTGTTGATGAGAATGAATTTATTCTATCGCTAGAAGTTACAGATAATGATAACCTAATTTCCCAAATATCTATCAATATTAAATCTGAATCTTCTAGGGAAGGGACTTATTTTTCACTTACCCTTTTATTATTCTCAATAATCTTTGTTTCCTATGCATTTTATAAAAGATATAATATCATGGATGAGAAAATCCCTAAATGGTAATTTTTGTATATATTTTTTATGAATACACCTATTAATGGGAGTATATCAGATATGTTTGAGGTTGATGTATCAATGTTGCCATTTAGCATAGATGAATACCTCTCTCGACAGGAAAAATTTCATTCACAACTTCCTGACAATAGCATTGTAATAATTCCCAGTAGTCCCTTTGCTAAGAGATCAAATGATACAAATTTTCCATACAGGGCTAATTCTTACATGTTATACTTGTGTGGATGGAAATACCCGAATGCAATTTATGTCAGTAACAATAATTCTGGATCGTGGAATACTTCTATTTTTGTTCAGCCGAATGATAATTTAGCCGAGATTTGGGAAGGACGCCGAATAGGCATTGATAATGCTATGAAAAATTGGCCTGTAGAAAATGCTTATTCAATAGAAAATAGTATTGAAGAAATAAAAGAAATATTACTCAAATCAAAAAATGTATTCATTATACAAGGTTTAAATGATAAATTGGATAATCTTGTTAATGTTTCCTTGACTGAAAAATCAAGAAAAAGGAACATAGAAGGAAAAGGCCCAGTTACAATTGGAGATCCATCATATATCATCGATGAGATGAGGTTAATTAAATCTGAAAAAGAAATAGAGATAATGCAACAGGCATCTGATATAGCATCACAGGCTCACGTTAATGCTATGTCAAAATCCAAATTGGGAGACGGAGAATGGAATATACAGGCAATAATAGAGGGGCACTTTATTGCAAATAAAAGTCGGTGCAGCTATGGTTCAATCGTGGGAAGCGGTTCTAATGCAACAATTCTACATTATAATTCCAATGACTCTCCAATAAATGATGGTGATTTAGTATTAATCGATGCAGGCTGCGAAGTAGAAGGATATGCTTCCGATATAACACGAACGTGGCCTATAAATGGTACTTTTTCTGAGGCCCAACGAGAAATTTATGAATTAGTTTTGGAGGCAGAGTTAGCAGGAATTAATGCTTGTAGAGTCGGATCTCCCTGGAAGGCATCTCATCATGCTGCTTCTAAAGTATTAGCAAAGGGATTAATTGAACTTGGAATTATTGATTGTAGTTTAGATGATGCTCTAGGAGATAATTTTGATGGACCATTTAGGGATTTCTTTATGCATGGGACTAGCCATTCATTAGGGCTGGATGTTCACGATGTTGGTGTGATTTCTCCTAATGGCGAAACTCATGGAAGAAAATTAGAAGAAGGTATGATTCTAACTGTTGAACCCGGGTTATACTTTGCAGAATGGCGTACTGACATTACTGTTCCTCCAAAATATGCAGGAATAGGCGTGAGAATTGAAGACGATGTCCTCATTACGGAAGATGGTCCAATAGTATTGACAGATTCATGCCCTAAATCAGTTGATGAAATAGAAAAAATAATTCAAGGGAGGTAATTCTATGGAAAAATGGGAAAGAATACTACAAACACAAATGTCTTCTAATCCACCAAGACTATCTGTCGATGAAGCAATAATAATCTATGATGAAGCTGATATCAATGATTTAATGGATACAGCTTTATTTCGCAGAAGGAAACAAGTACCAGGAAATAAAATAACATATCTTGTTGACAGGAATATTAATTATACCAATATTTGTACAATAAATTGTCAATTTTGTTCATTTTATAGGCCACCAGGACATTCTGAGACCTATACTCAAACATTTGATCAAATTAGTGCCCGAATCTCCGAATTAGAAAATATTGGTGGTTCTAGGATTTTAATGCAAGGAGGAGTAAATCCTGATTTAGATCTAGAGTGGTATCTTAATTTAATCAAATCAATTAGGGCTAAGCACCCTAGTATAGATTTAGATTGTTTTTCTCCTATTGAAATAGAAGGAATAGCAGATGTTTGCGGTTTAGATTCATTACAAGTACTCGAGGAAATGAAAAATGTAGGTCTACATGGATTACCTGGAGGAGGTGCTGAAATGTTAGTTGATGATGTAAGATTGGATATTTCTCCCAAGAAAGGAGGTTCAGAAAATTGGTTAAGGATAATGGAAGAAGCTCAATCATTAGGCTTGGTTACCTCAGCAACCAATGTCATAGGTTTTGGTGAAAATAATACTCATAGAGTACTACATATGGATAAAATTCGTAAATCTCAAGATAAAGCTATTAAAAATGGATATAATGGTTTTACTTCGTTTATCTCTTGGCCGGTTCAGTTAGAGAATAATGTTTTTGGCAAAAGGAACAAAGGAAAAAATAAAGTTCAGTTGGAAGTTAAACCTCAAGAATATCTCCGCCACGTCGCTGTTTCAAGATTATTTTTCGATAATATAGACCATATTCAAGCATCTTGGCCTACTATGGGACTTGGAATAGCCCAAATGGCCTTTTTTGCTGGTGCTGATGATGCTGGTTCTACTATGATGGAGGAAAATGTAGTCTCTGCTTCTGGAACTGATAAGACTAATGCGAATGAAATAGAGCTGCAGAGAATAATATCCCGAGCTGGCTTCATCCCTCAGAAACGAAATTCTGAATATGTTTCTCTCTCTACCGAAATTTACTCAGATGATAATATTTCAGCTTTAATTCCAATACAGAATTAGTAATCTGCCATTTCTATTCTTCCACTTCTGACAGGTAATTTTGGTAAAATAATACTTTTTTTGTTAGATTTCATTATTACTGGCCTTACCCACTTCATCTTTGTCCCATCCTTTTTTATGGCATCAATAATTAATTCCCAGTGAATCGTGATTAATGATGAATAAATTGAACTAGGCCAATTATCTTCAGGTCCAAAAAGTTTTATTTTTTCTTTATTCGAATTTATATCAACCCATTGTCCGAAATCTAACACTCTCAATGATTCAAGCATCAATATTCTCCTATGTGGGACTACCATAGGAGTTGCCTCTCCAACGCCAGTTCCCATTTCATCACCAGTACTAATTCTTTTTTCTGGTGGTTTTGTCGACATTCCTGGTGCAGGTTGACCTCCTTCTCCCCTTCCAAGAGCCTGTAATATTTTTTCTCTTTCGGGTACAGCAACTCCTACCTGCAATCTAGCCTTTTTTAATTCAATATCATTTGGAACATCTTTAATGATAATGTCAATACTATTCACATTTTTCTCAATTTCTATTTCGGGAGGTTTTAATGGATTTCTTACAAAATCATTCTGTCTAGATATATCTCTCATGTTAGCAATCATTCTGATTAATAATGGTAATAGAAAAATAGGGAATGAAAATAATAATAATTTGGGATAATCCAATGGACCAAAACGATAAGATCCAGCAAATGAATTGGAAATAATTCCTAACTCTAATAATCCCGGTTCTGTTGCATGAATTAATATAGATAATATAAGTATAATTACAGTAGGAGTAATGATTTTTCTTGAAGTTAAATGTAATGGATCGGGACTAATATACCACCCATTTCTAGTTCTCATAAGAAATGGTAATACTTCCTTTTTTACTTCACAATCTATTTTTGGTATTCTTTTTCCATTATCTATGTATTTGCTCCATTCAATGTACCACGAATCTTCTTTACCTATTTTAAATTCATTTTCTAAATCACATTCTGTTTCAACAATAACTTCAACTAATGGAACTTTATTTGCATTCATGTGCGAATATTCGAAAGGAGGATATCTTATTCTCTGGATATATCGTTTCATTTTTTATCCCCATAATATTGCCATAGCTGCCTTTTTAGCAAACTTTCTAAATTCTGGGACATCTTTTAACATCTTCATTCCTAATGGTATTGGATTTTCTATATCTCCTATTTCATTAATTAATTCTATTACTTCAGGCCTAGCCCAAATATCGAAAATTGCATCCAACTCTTCTTCACTCACCTCGGTTAAGAATGCATCCCTTAATGCTCTTTTTCTTCTTTGATTCCTTTTCATTTCATTAAGGCTGAGTGATATCTTTGCCATTTTCTTTTCTGATAAATTGTTATCTGCAATCGCTTTGCTAAGTAGTGGAACTAAAATATCTACTTGTTTGAAACCAGGTCCAATGCCTCCTCCAGTTGTCGGTTTACAAATTCCAGCAGCATCGCCGAATAGAGCAATTCTTTCTATCATTGTTTTTTTCAAGATTCCACTTGGAACAGGGCCACAAAACCTTCCCACTTCTTTACATTCTGTAAATCTTTCTTTCCATGGAGAATCATTCATTAATTGTTCCAAGAAATGCTCACATGATTTATCTCCCAGTAATTTTGGTTTACTCCAGACTCCAATTCTTGTTGTATCTCCAGACGGTATTGCCCAAGAGAAAAAACCAGGGGAAATATCATTACCTGTAAATAATTCTAAAAGTCCTTCTTCTGATTTATATCCGGTAACTTCTATTTGCAAACCAATCATCATTTCTTTAGGTCTTCCCATTTTGAAATTCCTTCTAACCCAAGAGTGTGCACCATCAGCGCCACACAATAATTTAGTTCTAACTTTACGTTTATTTCCATGATAATTTATTATCATTTCAACATGATCTTTTTTGATTTCTGCAGATAAAGGGGTACTGGAAAGCCATAAATCTGTACCGCTCTCAACAGACTGAATTACAACCTTCTCATCGAATAATTTACGACATACTGACCAAGTTCTAGTTATGTCCGGATTTCCTATTTTTATTGAATTCCCTGAAGGACTATGTAGTATAGCACCCCAAATCCTAGTAAGCGCAGTTTCTTCTAAATTTACTTTACTCATCGCACCAGGATTTACCAATCCTGCGCATTGAAAAGGTCTACCTATTTCAGCATGTTCTTCTACTAAAAGTACAGAATTACCATGTTCTGATAATCTTCTTGAGAGATATCCTCCAATCGGTCCTGCACCAATAACTACTACATCATAATCATGTGTCATATTTTCACCTATTTCTTCTTCATTTTCTTCAACTTACCAATTAATTCACTAGCATCGCTAAAATTAATCTCCTCTATTGTTGTGGTCTTTACTATGGCCATAGCATCTTCTATTTCAATTTCTAGATATTTAGATATATTTCTTATTGCTTTTATTTGATTTTCTGTAGCAGGATTATTACCTCTTATATCAAATAATTTCCCAATCAATACACTCGCAGAGCCGTCTCTCCCACCAGTTAAATTTTCTAAGTCTTCGATGCCATTGTCTCTCAAAAATTCATCTAGGTCTAGACTCAATTTTTCACATGTTTCAATAATCTTATCGATTTGTTTTTTACTTGCTTTTCTCGGCCCAGATAGCGTTTTTGCATCATCTATAATTGGTCCAATTTCTTCTCTAGTTAATGATTTAATATCTCTTCCTTCCAGTATTTTCCCTTGTTCCTTTTCACTCATATTTCTTAAAAGGTCTTTTAGGAACTTAATTTGTTTACTAGAGGGGTTATTGCGAGAATCCATATCAGCTTTATTATGTATTTCATAAAAATCGAATACAAAGTCATGCCATACGCTGGCTGAATCAGCATCGCTGTTTGCTATGTTGTCAAGTTTTGATTCCATCATAGATGTAAATTCTGTACTAAAAATCTTATAGAGAATTTCTTCAGATTGGTTATTGTAGAGTGGCACTACTTCTAACCATAGCCTTCTACCGTTTTCTGTAGGTATGAGAGAACCATTAATATTTTCAACATATTTTTTCTCTTGTAACTTCTGAACCATTGAAACATAGGTCGAAGGTCGCCCAATACCCGCTTTTTTCATTTCTTGTACTATTGAACTTTCTGAAAAACGTCTTGGTGGTTTAGTCTCTTCACTTACAAGTTCCGGATTATTTGAATCTATGTCAATTTTCCATGTTGCGCCAACTATTAACTCACTTGCAGGAGGTCTTACTGGGACTTTTTTAAGAAATTCTTGAAAAACTTCTTCCCAACCTGCATGGATTCTCCATGAAGCATTACCTGAAATATCCTTTTGAAAATCTTTTGTTCTTGCTCTAATAGATCTATGTTCACGTATTGAATCAGACATCTGACTTCCTGCGAATCGAGACCAAATAAGTCTGTATAGTTTCTTAATATCTTCATTTTTCTCATCTATTTCTCTAATGCCAGGTCTTGTAGGTCTAATAGCTTCATGGGCATCTTGGACATTTACTGATTGCTTTTTTACATCAGGGCCTACTGCACCTTCTCCAATAAATTCATTGCCGAATTTTTTTAATATGTATTTTTTCATTTCATCTCTGGAATCTTTGTTTGTTCTAGTTGAATCAGTTCGAATGTAAGTGATATGTCCTTTTTCATATAATTCGCTTGCAATGCTACTAGTTTTAGCCAAAGACCACCCCAAATATGAATTAGATGATTGTAGCATTGTATCTGTAGTAAAGGGAGGTTTTGCCTTTCTATTTTTTATACTATTTTTTATTGAAAGTAATTTAATTTCCTTGTTTTTCTTCAACATTTCTATTGATTCTTTAGCTAAATCCTTGTCGAATGTTCTTTCTGGATAATGCTTAGGACTTTTTCCAGAATCATCAATCCAGGCACCTTCTTCTCCCTTCTCGTGAAATCTAATATTGAATTTTATCTCTTCAGAATAGAAATGAACACTATGGTACTTCTGTGGAATATGTTTTTCCCTCTCTAATTCTTTTTCAACAATAAAACCCAATGTTGGTGTCTGAACACGTCCCATTGAGTTTATACCAGATCTACGACTAACATTTGCACATTCCCAACCTATCAGACGGTCCATAAACATCCTAACTTTAGCTGCATCAACCATTCTGTAATTTATTTCTCCATTTTGTTTTAAAGATTGTAATACGGAATTTTCTGTAATTTCATTAAAAATAACTCTCTTTTGTCTTTCAAAACCTGCTTTGGTGAAAACTTCACTTAATCTCCATGCAATAAATTCGCCTTCTCTATCAGGGTCTGTGGCAATAAAAATCTCTTCAACATCTTTTAATTTTGCATTTTGAACTATCTTTTTTATTTTATCTTTCTTAGATTTATCAGAAGTCCAAGGAGCTTCAGGGAGTTTATCTCTTGAAGATTCCCACATTGCATCATTTTTTCCCTTCTCTCCTTTTTTTGCTGGTAACCTGTCTATATGGCCTCCACAAGCATCAACCATCCATCCTTTACCTAGATATTTTTTGACAGTTTTAGCCTTTGCTCCGGACTCCATAATCATTAATTTCAAATTACTTCACCTTCCGTAAGTATGGTACTCACTAATAATACTCGAATAATATTCTATGTATAAATGTGAGTAAATAAACATTGGTGTTAAAACGCTACTGGTTAATTTATTTCCTTTCGCAACTTTATTCTATTCTCTCCTTCATTCCATACATCATCTTTACCAGGCCCTCCACATCCTATACAACCAGGATATCCTGCCTCAACTAAATGTAAAACTCTTCTTTCAAAATCTTTCCAAAATTTTTTCGCCCCAATAGGAATCCAAATGCAACCCATGTCCTCGGGCTCTTTTTCACTAATTATTCCAATCATCCTTTCATCGTTGAATATCATTATCTGATTTTTAATCCCTTTAATATCATTCTTAATGTCAATTATTATTGATGGTGCCAAGTCTGAAATAGAATTACTTAAATTTTGAATATCAATATTAGTACTTTTATCAAAAGAAAACTTTAATTTCTCAGATCTTAATGCTCTTCTAGAAATTTCCCAAAGAGATAAATCATAAGAAGATAAGACCATTATGCCTTTATGAAACCCAACTCTTGAAGAATATTACCTTTACGGGATATCAATGGGCTTACCTTACAGGACTCTAATATTTCCACTATTGAAAGGAATAAGCTCTGAAAGATCGCACAATATCAGCGTCAAAATCTTATCCAAATTTGGCCAAAATAGTATTGGACAAAAAATCCTCCATTCCACTTATGCATCTATTGAAGAACCAATAGAGGTTTTTGAGACTCTTTTCAAACATCCTTTGGGTTTAGCAGCCGGTTTCGATAAAGGTGCTGATACCCTATCCTCTTGGTCATCCTTGGGTTTTTCATGGGGAGAATACGGGGGAATAACTAGATTTCCTCAAGAAGGAAATCCAAAACCAAGAATGTTTAGAGCAAATAAGGAAAATGCATTAGTAAACAGAATGGGCCTTAATAACCCTGGGGCAATGGCAATTAAAGATAAATTACTAATTCGTAAATCTTCAAATAATTGGCCAAATATTCCCGTGGCTGCTAATATAGGCCGTTCCAGTAAAGTTTCAAATGAAAATGCTCCCGGCGATTATTCTGAAACTTTGAAAATTCTATGGGATTATGCAGACATTTTTGTGTTAAACGTTTCATCTCCTAATACTCCAAATTTAAGAGAATTACAGGGCCAAACTTATCTAGATTCAATTCTCAAGGAATGTAATAAGATTAGAAAAATAGATAATGAAAAGAAAATTTTATTGAAACTTTCTCCAGACAGGACAAACGATCAAATTTTAGATACCTTAGATATTGCAATTAGAAACAATATAGATGGTTTCGTAGCAACAAATACTACAATAAAAAAACCAAATCCATTAAATACACAATCTAGAAGAGTTTTTTCTGAAGAAGGAGGATTATCTGGACGCCCTCTTCACAATAGATCAAAAGAAGTAATAGAATTAATATTTAACCATACAGAAGGAAAAATCCCTATAGTTGGTGTGGGCGGAATTGAATCTTCAGAAACTGCATGGTCATCAATAACTTCCGGGGCATCTTTGTTACAATTATATTCTTCATTAGTTTTTCAAGGACCATCAGTAGTTTCTTCTATAATAAAGGGAATAAAAGAGAAACGTATTGAAAAAGGCTTTAGTAATATTTCTGAAGCAGTAGGTTATAAGCATAAATAATCAATAATTTAGAGTTGTACAAAATGATAGCCACTAAAAAAACAAAATTAGTAATTATTTCACTAGCCATGGCTTCTTTACTTTTACTTATGTTGATTTCTGTAGATCCTGAAGTCCAATATTCGGTTGATGAAGTCATGGAAAATCCAAATAATTATGAAAATAAAGATTTATTCATAAGAGGAGATGCACTAAACAATAGCCTTCTGTCAGAGCAAAGCTCATTTATTTTATCAGGATCTAATTATGAAATTATGGTAGATTATTCTGCAGCCTCTTTACCGGAAGGCTTTCAGGAAGGATTGCCTGTTGCGATTAAAGGGAAACTTGTTAGAATAGACGATTATTGGAGTTTACAAGCATCCGAAATCATTACTGGTTGCCCTTCTAAATATGAAACTGTAGATAATTAAATGGATTAATTGATAGGTGATGGTATCATGCCTAGTATGGGCTAGGGGGAGCGTTGACGTGTTCTATTTTCCACAAATCGTTGATAATGGTGGCCTGAAGTTCGAGGGCGGCGTAGACGAGCCTCTGGTGTCTCATCAGTTGACGTCGACGCTTCGCCCCCAAGAGATCCAGGTTGATTGGACATACTTCCGGAGGGAAGTATTTACTTTCTCATACCCGGGAACCAGGTCAGGCGCGGAAGCGAGCAACCCGACTGGGAATTCTGGATGCCTTGGGATAGCGGGGCTGAGGAGATTGATGTCTCAACATCTTTGGCAACGTACGTCCACCGAGAACATGCCCACTACAAATTTTCTGTGTCATTAATTCCGCTAATTTTACATATTTCAATGAAATATTTTTTATCAACAGGTTGTACAGATAGTCTACTACCTTTCATTAGTAAAGGCATTCCTTCAAGGGCTGGATTCTTTCTCAATTCAGGCAGACCAATATTTTCAATTTTTTTTACTGGTTTTATATCAACCATAAACCATCTAGGATTCTCCGGTGTTGATTTCGGATCAAAATACTTGGATTTAACATCCCAGGAAGTAAAATCTGGATATGATTCTCTAATGATTCTTGCAATACCTGCTATGTGGGGTGGTTTACAATTAGAATGATAAAATAATACTAAGTCTCCTTTTTTCATTTCATCTCTCATTAAATTTCTGGCTTGATAATTTCTTACACCATCCCAGTGTGTTTGACCATCTTCAACTAGTTTTTCCCAAGGATATACATCAAGTTCGCTTTTCATAAGCCAATAATTCGTCATATTTTTCTAACCTCTCTATCAATTTTGTAATTACCACGCCTCTTCAGTACTTCCTAGAATCAATGAAGCATCTAAAGCATCTATCTCATCTCTAGCAACAGCTCTCCTGAGGCCCGCATTCTTTACCATACTTTGTACTCCTCCTGTCAATCCCCAATTTGTTTTTACCATTATGGAATAGATTGCGGGTAATAGGAGTAAAGCAGAAAGAGCAGCTACAATAAGAAGGACAATAATTACTGCTACGAATGGTTTTATTGCCGGTATAGGAATAAAAAATGCGCAAGACATTCCCATTGCAGTAACAGTAGTTGCTTCTGCCAGACTCATTCCAGTACTAGCACATGCCATTTTAATTGCATCAAGTGTCCCTCCCAATTCTTTTACCCTATTTGCTATATGTATAGAAAAATCTACTCCTACTCCTACTAGAATTGATCCTATCATAACAGTAACTAGATTTAATGGTACTCCATTTGAATCCATAACAATCCATTGCATTCCAACAGTAAAACCAACAGGAACAGTTGTCAATAATGCATATCTCAAGTCCCTAAAAACTAATGCCAAAGTAAGAATGGTAAATGCCAATGCGAAGAATAATGATCTCCACTGCGAGCCTACTATCAATTCATTTATTTCGATAGATATCGGAGCTACTCCGATAAGATTTGAAGCGTCAATAGAATTTTCATTCTTACCTGCAGCTTCTGTTTTTAGATTTAATTGTGTTACTGCTACGGCTGTAGTTTTACTATCCATAAATGGCATATCAACATAAATTAAATTCCTAGAAAAATCAGAAGATATGAACAATTCTCTCATTTCTGTAGTTAGACTATTATAAAAAACATATAATAAGAAATTTTGAACTTGTCTTCCACCATCGTCCTCTTGAGCATCTAATGTGTCCAATGCAGCCCAGAATGATACATTACCTGAAGCCTCTCTATCAAAGATTATCTCTGCAACTTCTTGAATGGGTTCTGGCAATGGAACAGGGGAATTATCTAAAATGTCTAGTATTGGAGATCCAGATACGTTTACTCCAACAGCTATTGCTTTCATTAGGAAAACTATTGATACTGCAGTAGTATTAGATATTCTATCACATTCTGTTTCAAGGTTTTCAATTCCTTCTAAATTCCCATAGGGGTGGTCAGCAGTAAATGAAAATGAGGGTTCAGCACCAATAGGGGCTTTAACTAGTATAAATCCAGGCTGTCCAGACTCAAACTCATCAGAATAAACCTTCATTTTCTGAACAGCCCCAACTTCTTCAGGAGCCATATCTAGAAGATCGATATTTTCTTCTATATTTTGCCTAGAAACTCCTGCTGATATTAACATCAACAATAAGAAAACACTCAGACTTGCCTTTGTCCAATTTACAGGTACATTTACTGTAGAAACAAATACCTTCGGAGGAGGGTGAGAAGGCTTTTTCAAATCTAATAATAATGTCAAGTTTGGTACCATCAACATAGTCATTATGTATACTATTACTATGCCTCCTGCCAAAGAATAACCTACAGTCTGTATTGGCCTCATAGGTGTAAAAACTAATGAAATAAATCCTATTATGGTTGTAGTTGCAGAAAGAAAAACGGCTTTACCAGTCGAATTTAATGCTTCTTCAATTTTTTCTTCTGGAGTCCCTTTTGCTTCTGCATATCTATTGGTAATATGCAACCCGTAAGATACGCCCAATGCCAGAACTATAGGTCCTACAATGATAACTGTCATTGTAACTTCATAATCTGAAAATCCTATTATTCCTAATGTAACCCAAACAGAGCATAATGTTGGCAAACCAGTTATAATGACAGTTTTAATTCCTTGTACCCATCTTGGTCGTCCTGTTTGTAACAAATCACAATGAAATAGGAATAAACCTCCAGCTACTGCTACCACTCCTATTGGGAATACTGTCCAAAATAATTTGAAAGACTCTTCTGTAATGGCATTAGTTAAAGGTACTGGACCTGTTAATGTCATGCTAAGATTTTTCTCCTCCCAGTTATTCTCAATTGATAATTCGTTTATTTTAATTTGAGTTTTCTCAATAATTTCTGGTATTGAAACATCATTAATACCATCGTTGTCTGTATCTAAATCATCTGAAATTCCAATTATTATCACTGCTCTATTCCAATGCTTAGCAGAAATATTTACCAAATTACCAGCCGCATCGTAAGTTCCAACATCTCTAACTAATTTATCTAATGCATTTTGAGGCATTTCTTCTAATATTCTGTCCACTCTATCTTGTTCTTCCGGAATTGCATAATTTCCAATTATATCTGATTGCTCATCTATAGTTTGATTTATACTATCTGAAAAATCTTCATTCCCAGTTGCATCTGCAACTCCATTAAAAAAGGCTTTAACTACTCTTCCTGCACTTGAATTAACCTCTTTTATTACCGTTGATATCGACAGAACATAAACAATAGAATCTTCATCTCCTCCATCATTTCTAATGTTATTTACGCTTTTTTCGATTAAGTCAATTTCTTTCAAGATTCTAGTATCAGTTACATTATAATCTTCTGACTCAACATAAACTACCATAATATTTGTAGTCCAATTCTCTCCTACCTCTTGAAGTAGATTTTTTGAACTTAAAGGATCTGTTGATTCTGGCAAATAAACTTCCATTTCTCCATTTACATTTAATGCTCCTTCCTCACTACACCAAGATGGCTGATATTCATCTCTACAATCATT
>QQRX01000020.1:0-2102 GCA_003602595.1 Candidatus Poseidoniales archaeon
GAAGCTTGAATTAGATTTTCAGGATTAACATTCCCTACAGAATTGTCTTCTAAGGCTTTGATTAAATTATTCATAGTTAAGACACCATTTTCATTAGTAGCGATTTTCATAATTATTTTTAATTTTGAAGTATCATCATCTTCTGAATAAAATCTCTTTTTTCTTTTTTCTATATCCTTAAGTTTTGAATTTATTATTTTTTCAATATCTTTAGGTGCATTGGCAGAAGAAACTGCGGAGTGCAACTCAATGGGAGAAGAAAAACTTTTAGAGATGATATATTCATTCATACCACCACATCTTGAGCACGAAATATTAGATCCTTTCTTGACACCGAAATGATTACCACAATCGCATTTAATCATAATCCAGACTGAAGTCACAAATATCTCAAAATAACATAGTTCAATAATTTGTCTGAATAATGTACGAAAAGAGATTGTATTATTGAACTATGAACGTTTCCGAAATATCGTATGGTGCCGAGCAGAGTTGTTGTTGGTAGTGTTATATCGACAACGTTGATGATATTGTCCATTTACAATTTTACAATAGATAATTTTTCATCAACTAAAGCATGGAGTTATCTTTTATTGACTCCTTGGCCACTTGTATTTGCATTATCTCCAAAAACATATTTAAAAAATACAAGTAAAGAAGAATATGATTGGGAAGAAGAATCAGACGAAGTAAATATTGAGAACAAAGATCCAATAGAATCAGGTTATGATATACCTATATTGTAATCAAGATAGTCTAAGTGTCTCTAAATTATTTGGAGCATAAGTTTGGACTTTAAATTTCTCCCTTAAGCCCTGTCTGAATGCATTACATGTTTGAGGGTCGCCATGATGGCAAATTATTTTCCTAGGAGTTGGATGAAGAGCTGCCACATAATCCATGAGTTGGTTTCTATCCGAATGGCCGCTAAAACCATCAATTATTACCATGTTACAATTTACTTCTATCATCAATGTTTGACCTCTATCCATTAGCGGTACTTGAGCATGACCATCCTGCAATCTACGGCCTAAAGTTCCTGATGCTTGATATCCTACAAAACATAAAGTATTACCAGGTTCAGGTGCCCAGTGTTTGAAATATTCTACAATTGGACCTCCTGTCATCATACCACTAGTCGCTAGAACAATACAAGAATTAGTGTCTAACAAAATAGATTCTCTCTGCTTATGTGACTCTACTTGTTTAAACCATGGAGAATTAAATGGGTTATGTTCACCTCCTTTTAGTAATTGTTTTCTTAATTCTCTGTTTAGAAAATTTGGGTGGCTAGAGTGTATGGCAGTTGCTTCTGAAATCATCCCATCAAGCCATACCGTTACTGGTTTTACCTTTCCTGATTTGAATAATTCATCTATGGCAATCATCACTTCTTGAGATCGTCCAACAGCAAATACTGGACTAAATATCTTGCCTCCTCTATTGAGAGTATCAATGATTAGATCTTGTAATTCATGACTAGCCTGTTGCCTAGTCGGTTGGATATTCTGAGGACCTCCGTATGTCGATTCGATTACTAAAGTGTCTACTTTAGGAAAGCGTACGGTAGCAGCGTCAAAGAGCCATGATTTTTCATATTTGATGTCTCCGGAAAATAGTAACTTATGTTCCGAATTTCCCTCTCCAATTTGTGCATAAACACTTGATGAGCCTAGGATATGGCCTGCATTCTCCAATGTTATTTTGATATCAGGAGCGATATCAGTTTTATCTCCCCAATCTATGTCAACTGTGTGCTTTATACACTCTTGTATGTCTGCTTTTGAGTATGGAGGGTCATTACCTTCTGCTTGCGCTACTTTGATATAATCAATTTGTAATAAAGTCATCAAATCCCTAGTTGGAGGGGTGCAATAAACAGGCCCCCTGTATCCATATTTGAATAAAACAGGTAACATACCAATATGATCAACATGTGCATGTGTTATCACTATGGCATCTAAATTATCCAGAGGTAATAATTCTGGTGCTGAAAAAAATGGTTGTGTTTCATCCCTATTAGTGGTTGGCTTTGCGCCACAATCAATTAATATTTTTGACTCATTAGTTGTAACCAGATGCATAGCCCTACCTACTTCTCT
>QQRX01000020.1:2145-51456 GCA_003602595.1 Candidatus Poseidoniales archaeon
CTTTTTGGACGGTATATCCTAGTGCCAAATTTACGTAGGAGAGCTTTTCTATCATCAGCCATCTCTTTGCGATATCGCCTAATATCATGTTGAGTTCTACTTGCAATTGCAGGTGCACGAACTACTCTAACTAGCCAACCTATTTCATCCCTAAGCGATTGTATATTGATTCCTTTCGGGCCGACTGCAGTAGAAGGGTCGTCACACTCAAGGATAACCTCTGATAGAGCAGGATCTAACCAAGTATTAATTACGCCCACTTCCGGAGGTATAAATTTTGTAATTGCTTGATAGATTGATGACTCATCACATAGTATGCTTGGATGCGGACGTATTACCACTCGTCTTTTGATAGATTTTGCTATTTGGACTGTTAAACTATCTCCACTACCGATAAATGCAGAAGGTTGTTTTGTAATTATTGATATTGAACCAGCTTCCAAGTCGAAATCATATTCGATATCATTTGGTATTATCTTGCTTATTCTTTTTTTTATCTCTGTTAATGATAGACGCATAAAAAATCCTCTGGATACATCCCACTATTGATGTGCATTCAAATTTGCACTGAGGGAGGAATGTGATTAAAGAGACGAAATAAGATTAGTCAATTCTTCTTCAGATAGTAATTGGAATCCTTCATTTGGAGTTATTACGGCTAAATCCATGCCATTTCCACTTGCTGCGTCTCTCTGAGCAGATGCTAATAAAGATTTAGCTGCTACTTTGAGTGCTTGATCGCGGGACATATTATCTTTGTATTGATCCTCAAGAACACCATACATGAAAGGACTTCCTGAACCAGTAGCACAATAGACATCTGGAATAGAGCCGCCTGCAGAATCTATGCTATATACACTAGGTCCGCTATCATCAATGCCTACAATAAGTAATTGTACATGATGAGGTCTTCCTACAAGGATATTGGCAGTTAAAGTTGCAGCACCTTTTACTGTCATTGGAGAATCGCGTTTCAACTCATATAACTTTAATTCAGAAGCCAAGGTTCTCGATAGGGATTGAGCATGTCCCACTAAACCTGCTGTTGTGAGGGCTATATGTTCAGATATTTTGAAGACTTTTTGGACACTTTTGTTGGCTATGAAATGCCCCATTGTGGCTCTGTGATCTGCTCCAACAACTACTCCTCCATCGAATGTTATTCCAATAGTACTAGTACCAGTTTTAATCACTTGAGAATTTGTGTCCATTAAAATCACCTGCCGTGGAAGAGTTCCCAGCAAACCTTACTGAAATCCGACCCCTTATGAATGCGACGGGAGAACTAAGTCATAAAATAGAAAACAGTGATGAAATTAAAATACATCTTTGCTAACATAGAAGAAGTCAAGGGCATGAAATAAGTCGGGACTACATGGGCAGAGGAGAGGAAGAGCCTCGTTGGATAGAAATGTCAGATATTTCTAATTCCAATGAAGGAGAAATTACTCCTGGTGAAAATTATCATGACCTAGGTACAAAATATCCTAATGCCCCTATACCCAGAGAAAATAATGATGTAATTATAAGGAGATGTGTGTTAAAAGATTTAACTGGCGTTTCAACTATATTGAATTGGATTTCAGATGGAGATTTAGTAATTATAGAAATGTCTAAATTAATGAAGAGAGAGACTGAATTACATGCAGCAATTAAAAAAATCAGAGATTTTGTAGAATTGGATTTATGCGGAAGTGTATTGCAATTAGGTAAAACTAGACTTCTAATATTACCTCCAGTTTTTGAAACTACAGAAGAAAAATATGCTTAGAATATTGAAGGTTGTAATATGGAAAGTATTATCGATCAATCTTGTCCAATTTGCGATTCTTCAGATGGGCTGAAATTATTTGTCCATATTTCCGAAATTCCTTATTTTGGAGAACATACACAGATGACTATGATGTGCGACTCATGTGGATGGAAAAATACCGATTTCATACCTGCCGAGGGAAAGAAGCCAGGAAGTTGGACAATGAAAATAAATACCATTGAACATATGAAAGTTAGAGTTGTTAGATCATCATCGTGCACAGTCAGAATTGAAGAAATTGGATTAGAGGTCGAACCTGGTGGTAATTCCAGTGGATACATAACAAACATAGAGGGAGTTTTGAATAGATTTCGCGATATAGTTGAAATGATTTTAAGGCAGGCAAAAAGAGACAACGAAGAGAATGTAGAAAAATGTTTATTGCTATTAGAAAAAATAAGTGAAATCAAAAAAGGGAATAAAGAAATAGAAATTGTATTGCTAGATCCCATGGGACATAGCCAAATTTTACATGATGACGCAATATCTAGAGAATTGGAAAAAGAAGAAATTGCAGAATTATCTGTCGGGATTAGTATTCCTGTTTTTGATATTAATTCTGCGAATGATCTCCAAGAATGAATTAAAATGCATCATTAGAAAGAAATTCATCTATTCTGCCTGACCATTCATCTCTTTTTTCGGATAAATCATTTAACCATATTGTTGCCTTATCGATGCATATTTGTTTCATTTCACCAGCTAAAATTCTACCATTTTCATAATCTTTGCGTATTTCTTCCAGCTCTTTATCATCGGTTGTGAAGAAAAATTCAAGATATTGAAAGGCGACATCTTTTGAACAGTCGCCACCCAATCTTCTGTGTTCTTCAACAGTTGCTTGGCCACCACTGTGGGCTCTTTTCACTTTCTTTGACATTTCATTAATGGAGTCATCCATGAAAATTGTTGTCTCTGGTTTTGAAGAGGACATCTTGTCGCCGGTCATACCAACTGCAAAACGATGATATGTGGAGCAAGGAGGCATTAATCCCATTCCACCTAATTCACGTTCAAGTTTTAATAATTCATTCCTTAATACAAATTTTTCTTTCGAAGTAGCCCCAGGTATTTCTATTGTACCGTGTTTTGGATTAGGAAATATATCTGCAAAACCAAGCTGTGAAATTATGCTCTTTATTTTATCGAATATGATATTTCTACTTTCAGTCATCAGTGAACCGTTCGGAGAAACTCCAAATACCTTAGCATTTTCATCTTGAATTGAAAGTGCAACATTTAATCCACCTTTTTTTCTGTCCTTAATATTGAACCAATTTGTTTTACTCGCTAAACCCCTGGTTAATCTCAAATGTGGGTCTTGGTCTACACCAACAGGTACAACGATAGGTCGTAAACCACCAAATTCTTCTAGTTGAGGATGCATGATATCCCCGGCCTGAATAAGAGGTGCTTGTACGTGCGCCAGATTTGTTTCACCTTGGAATCCATAAATTGATTCAAATTCAGATAAATTGGTTTTTCTTCCTAGTGTAAAAGCCAATCTTTGTACTTGAGGTCTTTTACTTTGAAAGTAAACATTAGTAGAGTTGGGATTTAATCCCAAAGCAGCATAATTGATAATATATTCTTCCATTGCAGTTTTTCGACCTTCAGATAATGATTTTGATCTTGTAGCTAATGCTTCTAAATCTGCGACAGCTACATTTACATCTCCACCATGTTCTTGAAACCATTTTACTTGTTCAATTACCATGCTATGACCAAGATGCATTTTTCCACTTGGCATTAAACCAGTTAATACTCCGAAATTAGTTTTATTTTTTATTGAGTTCAGGATTATATCAAGATCCCTGTGGGCAAAAATGATACCTCTACGATGAAGAGCACTAGGGCCAGGTATTGAAGATAAATCCACTGGTTCTAAACCGAATTTCTGAATTAATCTTTGATAATCGGTAGACTGTTGCGATGACCAAGGATCTATCCGATAGTCAGTTCCCATGACATCGGGTTTACCATATACCCAATCAAACCATCGATGATATAAGCAAATAAATACCGTTAATTCAATAACTGTATTCATTATGAGAATTCATATGGCAATCATTCATTGTTTAGGTGCAGGGCTAATTGGATCATATGTAGCGAAGAAATTATCAGACAATGGACATGAAGTTCATGCTCATGATTTATCTCCAGGAAACGTATTTATAGAATACCCTGAAATAATTATCCATAAAGAAAATGTATTAGAAAGTTGTAAAAAAATAGAGAAATTCGGTGATTTTGACATCATAGTTAACATGCTTCCTGGTGAAATAGGAAATTCCATTATGAAAATTCTTTATCCTCAAGGAATAAATATAGTGGATTTAAGTTTTAGCGAAATTACGCCAGATTCATTATCAGGGGAAAAAGGAGGAGAGGATACAACTATCTTATGGGATGTAGGAATTGCACCGGGATTATCTAATATGTTACTTTCATTGGCAGTTGAAGAACTAGGGCATTTGGAAAATGGGGAAATACGTGTGGGAGGGAACCCTTCAGAGAAAACTGGTGCTTGGAACTATGTTGCACCTTTTTCACCTAAAGATGTAATTGCAGAGTATACAAGGCCGGCAAGAGTATTAAGAAAGAAGGAAATTGTAACCTTGGAAGCATTAACAGAAAGGCATATCATAACTGTACCTGGAAGAGGAAAAATGGAGGCATTCCTTACAGATGGTTTACGTAGTGTTCTACATTCTATTCCTGCAACTAATTTGTCAGAATATACAGTTAGATGGCCAGGTCATATAAAGAAGTTTATTGATGAAAGAGATGCAAAGAATTTAAATTATGAAAAACTGGTAAAAGAATGGGAATATATCCCAGGAATATCAGAATTCACATGGTTGGAAGTAGTAGCATATGGGAAAAATGAACAAGGTATACGTTGGACAGTTTCAGATTCTGGCAGTTCAGATGGACATTCAATGGCAAGATGTACCGGATTGGTCACAGTTTTTTGCATAGAGGAATGGTTGGCTAATCCAAACATGCTAAAGACAGGGATTAATGCTCCAGAGGTTTTAGAAAATAATGTAATTAAAAGTATTATCTCTAAATTAAAAGAAGAAGATATAGAAATAATTGAAGAAAAAATAAATTATTCTGCGTAGTCAATAATTTCTTTCGCATCCATAGATATTAACCATCTAATAGCAAGTGGAGTTGCAATTAAAGTTCCTATGGCTATAAAAATTATTGGCCAATTAAAACTTGGCTCTGCCCCTCTCTCTATGAGCCATGTAAACAGCAGAGGAGATTCAAGAAAATCTGATGCCCATTCTCGCATATTGGTTACATGGTGACCTACAACTGTAACTGAGTGGTGTAAATCATTGAAAGTATTGATAGAATTATTTTGCAAAGTATAATTGGTGCTATTTTGCATTTCTATAGAGAGATTTTCACCTGAATTCAGAGTAACTATTATTCCTCCACTGTGATTACGCCATCCAATCTTTAAATTTTGATCGGATGGGTCTAATTGAGGAAAATTATTCCCTTTAGAATCTTTAACTGAAATAATTGAGTTATTAGTTTTGATATGTATGCTTCCTGGCACATTCCACGAATTATTTTCATTGATTGGTAATTTTACATATAGCATATTTTCAACGTTAGATAGTTCTATATTTTTACCAGATAATTTATGATTATACCACTCTCCCCATGTCGTATACCAAAGAGATTCGTTATTCTCTAACCAACTCAATAACGTTTTGTCTTCCCTTATTCTAAGATCGTGTATCCTTGCAATCCAATAAATGCTTACAAGTGAGTCTTTTGGAGAATCAGCAATTAGGGAAATATTAGCAACATTTTTCTCCATGCTTCCTCCATTTCTTTCTACAACAAATAAATCAGACGGAACATTGGTAACTTTATCGCCTACTATTTTAAAACCGGAATCGAGCAAATTTGTGGCTAATTTTTGATTCACATCTCCCGGAGGTGTGCCAAAAGAAATTGGATTCATTCCCCATCTAGATGCATTTGTGTTTGATAAAAGATACTCCTTACAGTCTTCAATTAAATATGGGTTTTCATTTATATCTTTATTCTCAAAACCATGACAACCAAATTCATCGCCCATCGATAATCTATCTGGACCAATGAGATTTTTTATCCATCCATCTGATTCCCATTCAGCCGTTACTACTGGAGATAATGTGGGTATAGTAAAAATAATAATCATAACAAAACTTACGGCAGTAGTCCTGTCCATGATATTCGGAAATATTACCCTGATATGAGTACTTGCTTAATTTAGTAAAGGCTAAACAATAAAGACATCACGGGAAAAGCATGAAGAGTGGTTTGGAGAAGGAACTTAAAGAATTCTCTGAACTTATAAAAATTGAAGGTACTGGAGAGATCTTTAAAACACCGATTTTCTATAAGTTTTTAGTCAAATACATACGTATAATTGGACGTAGTTTGTCTAGAGTAAATTATACAGGAATAGAAAAAATTCCGAAGAAAGGCCCTGTCATCATTATAGGAAATCATATATCAAATATCGACCCTATTGTCAAAATAATGGGAATAGGTAGACCAGTGCATTATTTGGCTAAAGAAGGTCATTTCACTAAAGAGCCGAATCGAACAATAATGAGAGCGACGGGGCAGATTGAAACGTTCAGAGATACTGGTGCACGAGATGCATTAGCAAGAGCTGCTGATGTATTGAATTCAGGCCTGTGCCTAGGTTTATTCCCAGAAGGAACAAGATCTAGAAACAATGAAGCACCATTTTTACAAAAGGGGAAAACTGGCGTAGCTAGATTATCGGCTAGTTTTCCAGATGTACCTGTATTGCCAATGGCGTTAATTGGCACTAGAGAAGTTATGAAACCTGGTGATAATTCAATTAGATTTTGGAAAAAAATTAATGTTAACATAGATGAACCAATAACTTTTAATCAATGGTTTTTGGATAAGGATGGTGGAGGTATGGATGATATTAGAATAAAAGAAATGATAAAACTCAGTTCTGAAGACAGGGAATTGGAGATGAAAAAAATTTATAGAAAGTTTACCGATCAAGTAATGAAGAATCTAGAAAATTTAGGCGCTCCTTGACTATAATTTCCGTAGCGTTGAAGGACTGACTGTCATACGACATTGATATGGAACAGTACTTGGAGTTTCTCAGAAGAATCCTTGAGGAAGGGCAAGAAAAAACTGATAGAACTGGAACTGGTACTAAATCTGTATTTGGTCATCAAATGAGATTTGACTTAAACAAAAGTTTTCCTGCAATTACAACAAAAAAGATTCATTGGCCAAGCGTTATTCATGAGTTATTATGGATTTTATCGGGCGATACAAATATAAATTATCTTAAAGAAAATGGTGTTAAAATATGGAATGAATGGGCAGATTCTGATGGCAACTTAGGCCCAGTATATGGAGAACAATGGAGGAAATGGAAAACTAAAAATGGAAACCCCATTGATCAAGTTAAACAAGTAATTGACATGATAAAACAAAATCCTGACAGTAGAAGAATTATAGTTTCTGCTTGGAATGTGGGAGAATTAGAAGAAATGGCATTAATGCCATGTCATGCTTTTTTCCAGTTCTATGTCAATAATGGAAAATTGTCTTGCCAACTATATCAAAGGAGTGCAGATGCTTTTCTTGGAGTTCCATTTAATATTTCTTCATACAGCCTTCTTACATGCATGATTGCACAAGTTTGTAATCTTGAGCCAGGGGAATTTATTTGGACAGGAGGAGATTGTCATTTGTACCTCAACCATTTAGAGCAAGCAGAGAAACAAATAAGTAGAAAACCTCTCAATCTTCCAAAATTAATATTGAATGATAAAATTACAGATATTGATGATTTTAGTTATGAAGATATTTCTATAGAAGGATATCAACATCATCCTCACATATCAGCGCCAATATCTATTTGAGGATTGAAGATGCTTATTGCAATGATAGTAGCTATGGATAAAGAAGGATACATAGGGCGTAAAGGAGAATTACCTTGGAGATTATCAACTGACATTAAAAGATTCAAAAAAATAACAGAATCTGATGGTAATAACGCAGTGATAATGGGCAGGAAGACTTGGGATAGTTTGCCTGAAAAATATAAGCCTTTATCAAGAAGATTGAATATTGTAATGTCGAGAAATTCAGAATGGAGAGATGATGGTGCTTCAAACGCACTTTATCCCGGTAGAGCTATTGAAATTGCCTATTCAGAGGGTTGTGAAGAGTGTTGGATAATTGGAGGATCAAAAATTTATGAGTTATTTCTTGATAGAGTAGATGAAATACATGTTACAGAAGTAAATACTCAAAAAAGTGGAGAAGTTAAATTTCCAAAATGGGACAGGAAAGAGTGGAAGCAGGAAATTATCGAAAGAAAAATGAAGAATGAATATGATGATTATGATACCATCTATTCCGTATGGACTAAAAAATAAATTTAATCTTAATATTCAGTGACTCGAATTCCTAAATCAGTCATTTTTGATTTCCTTTTCATTATTACATTCATCTTATTATGAAATTCTTTTTCCAAATCAATTTCTAGAGCTAATGCATGCCCCATTATAAGAATTAGTAAATCTGATAATTCCTCGGAAATAGCTTTTATTGTTTTTCCTTTTGTTATTGCTGCAGAAAATTCTCCTAATTCTTCTACGGTCAAAGCAATTCTATATCCCATGTCATGGCCTTTATTCTCGGACTTCGAAAACTCATGTTTATGATGGAAAGAAGCAACTCTAGACATCATGGATGTCCATAGTCCATCAGGAGAAACAAATTTTTCAGAGGATATCCATTCTTCAACGCTCAAGGGCCTACGCATATGTCTGCGACAGTAATCAAGTCAACAAAGTTATCTCAGTTAGAGTAATTATTAATTAAAGAATTTATACAATCGATAATTAGATTTTCCATACCAGAAGAAATATTTTTTACTTCTTCATGATTTATTGGTATTTCAGAATCTTGTGGATTCCTCCCAGCTGCCCAATTAGAAGAACATACTAAAGAGAGATGCGGGATAGACAGTTCTGAAATTAACCTTGATTCTGGCCCTAGGGTCATATTAACTACATCCGCACCTAATTTTTCCAAGGCATTTATTTCTGCGGGACTTTCAAATTGTGGGCCACTGCATTGTGCAACGATTACATTTTTTGGATTAATGCCATAATTTTCATCTAAAAAATTCGAAATTATTGAAACTGCCTTGGAATCAAAAAGTGATGTTCTATCGGAGTGAAAGGCCATAATATCGTGAAATGACCACGAATAATCGGCAAAATCGATTATATCTGAAGCTATTGCAATATCTCCTGGCTTAGTCACAGAAGAAATTGAGCCAACGGAATTTATACTTACTATAATATCAGGAGAGGTGCTAGCAACAGCAAATATGTTTCCTCTGTGTTCAACCGAATGAGGAGGTTTAACTTGATTATTGACTGAATGATGACGATGTAGAAATGATATCTGAAAATTACTTTCTGAAATTAATGTCAATGGAATATTTCCCCATTCGGTTTCACATCTTACGGAAACTAAGGATGAATCCAAAGATTTAGAATATAGAGTTGGTATATTGGTCATCCCAGTGCCATATATTACAGAGATGCGAACCATGTTGTTCCACTTGCTAACACTAATAAAAGGAATTAGGTATCACTGATTTAATCTATCAATTAAGTCAGCCTTTTTACCAGACACAGGTTTTCCAGCTTCTTTTAATAATTCTTTTAATTCTGAAACCGTCATAGAGGCATAATCAACATTATCATCTGAAACTTTGTCTGCATTATTTTCTTCAACATCATTGCTTTCTTCCTCCTCAGAAGATTCATCAGCTAATTCTGAAATTTCTGCTCCTGCTTCTGCAGCGACTAGAACATCATTTTCTTGCTCAATAACTTCCTCTTTTGATTTTTCTAACTCATGAATTTCGTCTAATGTTGGCCCTTCATCTACAAAAACACCCGCCTGAAGCAATTGAACTCTTCTAAATAGAAGATTTTTTACCGGCTGGATTTTAGTTACTTCTTCTTTGATTGTGTTTTCCAATGTTCCATCAAATAATGATTTTTGGATATCTAACCATGTTGAACTAGATCCAACTCTTAATATTACATTTCTTGCTATAGTACGCATTTGTTGCTTTTGGCTTGCTTTTATCCTAGCTCGTGAGATAATTAATGGTTTAAATCTGATATAAAAACCATCTTTAGATACTAAATCAACCGTATCATCAATTTTTCCTCTTTCTCTACGAACTAATCTGCGGACATGATCTTTCATCAAGTCATATCCTATGAATTCAGTAAGAGCATCTTTATTGACCACCTCGATGACATTAAATCTTATTTTGACATGCATTTTAGAAAAGTCACCATCAAGTTCATTTTGCATCAACTCATAATGTCGGCCTAAAACTAAGGAGTCGTCTTCTGCTAAAGTTTCTCCAATTACCTTGAAAGACCATGGATTTCTAGGAGCTCTAATTGTATACCAACGTTTTGCTTTCCATTTATCTTTCTGTTTTCTTGCTGCTGCCCTCGATAATGCTCCTTTTGCCATAATAAAGACCTCTAATGTTGGGGGCTGCCCCAANTGCAAGCCATCCGAAATCAGTCGAGTATTTGAACNAGTCACATTAAANTAAGNAATAATGTAATGAATTATTTGAAAGACTAGTGAGTTTTGGAATAGTTATGAGTTTGCACAGTGCGACATGGAGAGTACATGTGAGTGAATTGGATGATTTGGCATTAATAATAGAGAGTATTAAGTGGATTGCAGGTGATAATGCGCTGATAAATATAGAAAATGGAAAATCAATTCATGGCGCTAAACAGAAGACAATAATTGCCAAAGTCGAAAACAAGAGAGAATCATGTGAATCATTTCTCAGATTAGGAAAGGCCGCCTTGACAGAAATAGTGGGAGAAGATATAACAAAGAGAATTGATGAAAATAAAAATTTACATATCAGGATAGATGTATCAAATTTAGTATCGAGAGAAATAAAAATAAATTGTAATAAGGAGAAATTAGTTGCAAAAGGAATTTTTAAAATTGAATGTTATCCAGGAGATTCTCCTGAAAGAAAAATTTTAGAATTGATAAAAAAATATCAATGATTAAAAAAATTAGACAAGTATTCAAATGTACCGATTGCTTCGGGTGTATGAGGGAAAGTATGACTCATGTAGTAACGGAAGCCTGTGTAGGGCACAAATATCAAGATTGCGTAGCAGTATGTCCGGTAGAGGCATTTCGTGAAACCGATACATATCTAGTCATAGATCCAGATGAATGTATAGATTGTGCAGCTTGCGTACCTGAATGTCCAGTAGAAGCAATATTTGCCGATACTGATTTACCAGATGAACAAGAAGAATGGTTACAAAGAAATGAAGATGAAGCACCTGACTTACCAATAGCCGAGGGTGACTCTCCGGTTTTAGGTGATTAATACAATTATGTATACACGAAAGTCATCAAATCTATTTAAGGGGCGGTACACATGACAAAGAAATTAGATATTACTAAATTCCTACATGGAACGGAACTTTTGAAAAGAGGTTTTGCTAAAATGCAAGAAGGAGGAGTGATAATGGATGTTGTCAATGCTGAACAAGCCCATGTTGCTGAAGAATCTGGAGCGGTAGCAGTAATGGCTTTGGAAAGAGTACCAGCCGACATTAGAGCAAATGGAGGAGTAGCCAGAATGAGCCATCCAGACATGATTAAAGAAATAATTGAGACTACATCCATACCAGTTATGGCAAAAGCAAGAATAGGTCACGAAGGAGAGGCAAGAGTCTTAGAAACTTTAGGAGTTGATATGATAGATGAGTCAGAAGTATTAACTCCTGCTGATCCCTTTTTCCATATTGACAAGAATAAATTCGATGTTCCCTTTGTTTGTGGTTGTACCAATCTACCAGAAGCTGTAAGGAGAATTGTAGAAGGTGCGGCAATGATTCGTACGAAGGGGGAAGCAGGAACAGGTAACATAGTAAGTGCCATAGAACACGCTAGATTAGTTAAAAATGAAATAGAGGCATTAAGTATAGCGAATAAAGGTGAAATAGAATTAGCAGTAGACAAAATTTTAGAAGGTTATCAAAAATTACAAGAGAAGTCAGAATTCGCTATAAATCCTAAAAATACTCCATTTGGTAATTTAGATCACTTACATAATGAAGTATCAATTATATTGGATGAAGTGATTAGTAAAAAAAGACTACCAGTTGTAACATTTTCAGCAGGAGGGATAGCGACACCCGCAGATGCTGCATTACTAATGCAACATGGCATGGACGGAGTATTTGTTGGCTCGGGTATATTTAAGAGTGCAAATCCTGAGATAATGGCAGAAGCCATAGTTTTAGCAACTCATCACTATGAAGATGCAGGAATAGTAGCAAAAGCAAGTTCTATGATGGAAGATGCTATGCCGGGTTTAGAGATTGAAAATTTAAAAACAAAATATCAGGATAGAGGGTACTAATTACCTCTTTCTACCTCTAGTCGTTCTAAGTTTGCGTGAATGTTTCTTTGCTTTAGGCTTCTTTTCTGCAACAGAAAAATCACCACTAAGTGTTCCTCCAAATGTTAAAGATCCTTGTTCAATTAATTTTTCTGAGAGAGAATTTGCTAAATTTTCATCTTTATCCGGTGTTGTTAGAGACTCTCTTACTAAACGATTATGATTTTCTATTACTAGTTTTCCTTCTTCAATTTCAGCTTTCATTTTATCCCTTATTTCATTAACTTCTTTCATCATTTCAACAATTGAGGAATGTACTTCATCTGCATTTTTTCTTCCTTCCAGATAAGCTGCATGAAGACGGTCACCCTCCGCTTGTAAGAAGTCTCTTTCTTCAAACATAGGCTTTATTGAGTTCCATATTTCATCTGCTTGACTATGAAAGTCTAACATTATTTTATGTTCTGCATCAGCTTCAGCCTTTAATAATTGAATTGAGCCCTCCATGTCTCCTAAATCAATGTTTAATAGATTTAGTTCTGATGCTAAAGGAGTTAGTTCATCGCGTTTAACTATTAATTTCTTTAAAAATTTCAAGAGAGAATTTTCTTTTTTAAGAGATATAGTTCCATCAGTCATTAATTGTCTTTCGATTCTTTCTATTTCGGCTACAGTTTCAGAAAGTTCAACTATAGCAGATTTATTGCCTTTACTACTTTCTTTTTTACCTCTTTTTTGAGAAATTAGTTCACGTATCTGATTCTGTAGTGCATCTCTTTTTAATTGATGTTCTTTAGCTCTATTTCGAATTTCTTTTTGTTGATCTAGATATTCTTTAATTTTAGTCCGTATTTCTTTACCTTGATCCTGCATAGAATTTCTTGAATCTGCCGCTCTACGAGCATTTTCAGTGAAATTATTACGTTGATCCCGCATTCTTTTTAATTTGGTTTCCATTGCATTTAAGCGGTTTCTCAGATCTTCTTCTTGACCCTCGACGGCTTCATTCATAGTTATGCGAGTAGTATTTCCTTATTCAAGGCCACTAAAGGCCGAGCAAGGATAAAGCAAATGGAATTAGTGGAGAAAATACTGCAACAATAGCGCCAAGCATAAGTAAAGCACCCGTAGTTAATCTAAGTCTTGTAAATATATCAGAACGAACCTGGACCGTCAGAACTCTTCCAGAAACTAGATTTCCAGATGTATCTTCAAGCCGAACAGTTACAGTTGCTTCACCGGTAGAAGACGGGATAAGGCTCTGCCAGACAATCTTAGTGGATGATAAAGTTCTAGGCAACGATTTAGCTATTGAATCGTGGTTTTTAATATTATTTTCTTCATTACAGGGAGGTATTTTTAAACCATACACACATTCATTAGGTCTAAAATCTGGAGTTTGTATCCTGAGAATTAGTTGTTTAGTTTCTGTACTCTGATTTAATACGTAAGCGAATAAATTTGCATTACCTAATGTTAAATTCTCCATATCTACATCAAACCAAATTTCCCCTTCATAATTCTCATTTTCTTGATGCATACGTAATCTGTCGTGAAGTCGGAAAAATGGAGCACACCTTGAGCTTGCATGCGTAAGTAGACGGTTCCAAGTTTCCTCTCCTAATTCTGGATGTTGGAATATTTGTTCGATAACCTCCTCATCAATAATTTCACCCAAAACATCTCTAAATACTTCATCTGAGATTAATCCAGATCTGCGTAAATGCAGTAAATGTAATAGATTTTCTTGAAGGTCAGTGATTGATTTTCCTTTATCGAGTTTAGAAGAGAGAGAATTTACATAACTCGATACTTTTACTAAAAGTAAAGGATCTACATGAGATCTAATAATATCAGAAAATGGTCTTTTTAACAAGGCCGGATGGATTGGTGTGGAAAAAGCCTCCAATAACCCCCAAGGATTAACTGTATTAAATCGGGAGCGAGAAGAAACCATGTAAACTCCATGCCCAGATAGTAAAGCACCTGTGGAAAGAGCAATCATAACTGGTAATTCAGATGATTGTTGAGTAGAGAAATAAAGTGATAAAGAAAGTAATAAAGTAGCTAAAAACATTAGTCCAGTTGTTACATTTAATTGCCTTGAAGAGCCATCTATTGTTTCTTTCATTTGGGCATATCCATGAGCACTGTTGAATGTAATTCCTGAGTTAGTTATTTCCTCAGCCTCTAAAATGAATATTTGCCTAGTGACATAAATTAATCTAAGTAAAATAAATAACAAAGACAAATCTGCTATCATAATTAGTAGAGAAATGAAATAAATAGATGTTGAAATGTCTTGATTAAAAATTAAACCTTGAACACTATTAACCCACCATTCCGGATTAGAATCACTAAAAGACTGAGCAAGACCGAATAGAATTACTACGATTAAAGGAAGGAATAAAATTAATCTTGCCCCGCTACTAATTAATAAATCATCAATTCCGGTTAGTATTATTTCTTGATTTTTGAGTTTGGATTTTTGATCATATATATTTATGTCGTCTTTTGGTACATTTTTCCCACTGTGTTCTAAGACTTCAGTGACTGGATTTGCATTAGTTAAGTCTTCTAACATTGATTCTAGATCAGATTTATTTGATTCATCATTACTATCAAAAATAATTTTATCATCGGACATAAAACAACCTCATAAAGTAGAATATTGAGATACTCGTGCGAGTATTTTTTGACAAAGAGAATTGGAAATATTAATATTTTTACCATCTAATACAAATTGTTCATTAATTTTATTAATTTTTGAACCTAACATTATACCAATTCCTTCCAAGGTTTTTTTCTCACTTTCATTCATAGCAATCAACTCTACAGTGGCCTCTATATTATTTGGTAAGCAATTTAATGGCAATAAATTATTTTGTAAGATTTCCATTTTCCTATCTACTAAAGGAATTTTGTTGCCCGAAATTGATCTTTCAGGATATCCAAGCATGTTATCCAAGGTAACCTCTAATTCTTCATCAATAGCATGTTCTAATTTACATGCCATTGCGTTAGCGTCTCCTTTGAAACCTATCACATCAACTAAAAGAATTTCAACTAATGCTTCTCTTCTTTTTATTCTTGATGCAGTTATAAAGCCTGCTGGAGTAAGTCTGCAACCGCGATAAGGAAGATATGTCAATAAATCTTTTTTTGTAAGACGAGTGAGCATTTGAGTAGTAGAAGCAGCACTTACATCCATAGATTCAGCAATTTGTGTCGTTTTTACTATCTGATCTGGTTTATCAGAATGGAGTTCATATATCCTTTTTAGATACATTTCTTCAAATTCACTTAGGTCTAACATATTACTTCCCCTCAGAAAGTGCCATGAATTCGCATTTGCATGCTGGACAGCGCGCTCTAACTGGCCTTTTACTCTCTAGTACTCTAAGTTTCTGTTCACAAGATGGACAATTCAACATATCTCCACTAGATGAAGCCGAAGGTATTGTAATTTCAATATCATCAGATTCCATTTTTTCTTGTAAAACATCATCTTTCTCTAGTGGTTTATCCTCTAATGGTTGTACTTCAAAATTTGACTCACAAGAAGGGCATTTGACAAGTCCATCATGGGATGAGGGAACGTTTAGTCTTTGTTCACATAGAGGACAAATAACTTCCCTTTTTTGTTTTTTTTCGGTATTTTTTGAATCTAATCTTGATTTTCTAGGAGGTCTTAATCTAGAGTTATTAACTGTAGAAGGAGTACGATTTGAAATGGCACTGATTACAATTTTGGCCATTATAACTATTGCTAAACCCGCAATAGAGCCATATGAAACGGCATAGATATCAAATGGGAGGCCGGAAGATTGGGGAGAATTGGTTGACTCTATTAATACCCAATTACTAGTATGATAATCTCCAGAAATAAAGAAAATAGATAAATTTGTCGAATATGAGTATTTCCATTCTGTAATGATTATTTTACCAGAATAGGTAGCATCTGGCAATAATGAAGGGAAGTTTTCTTCGTATATTATTGTTTGATCAGACATGATAAGTCGTATTAAACCAGAATTTATCTTACTATTACCGTTGTTGGTAACGGTATATTCAAATGATATATTTTCATTTATTAAAGGTTTTTTGGGATAAAAATTATCGATTGTAATTTCAGCCGAAGTATAAGGAGGATTTACAAATATAATACTGGTATTTTTAGAATCAGAAGTATTCGGAAGCCACGAAATAGGAACTACCTCTATTAATATATTATCCGTGATAGGGTTGGCTAAATTAAAATGGACAGTTCTACTACCATAATCCAGGGATAGTTTTAATGATTGGAGTAGATTATTTTTATTGGCATTATCAAAGATATTAATTGAAATATCTCTAGAAATACCTTCAGAAAGAAAAATAATTGGCATTACTTCTAATCCTTCTTCAGAAGTCCATGAGTAAGAGTTAGACAATATTTGTAATAATTGTTGATTCCGTACTTCAATATTAAAAGAACCATTTAGGTTACTATCTACACCACCTAATGGACTAAATACGCTCCAATTAAATTCATTATTTCCTGTATATAAAGGAGTAAAAGAAACAAATATTTCCCTACTTGAACCAGAATCGATTTCAATATAATCTCCTAGCCAGGCAGAATTATTCCTTCCAGTTATTTCTAACCTAACACTATCTCTAACTTCTCCTTCATTATGAATTAAAATTGAAGCTTTGACAGAATCGCCTAAATGAATAGGTTGCCCGATAATTGAGATTTTTTCGCTTCCTGCTGCAGAAAAATTAACATCATTGGAATTAGTCTTTTGAATGTTTTTTTCCATCAAAATTGGAGATTCGACTTGGGAAGTATGAAAATAGGAAAATGAACAAAATAACATTATTAGCAGTAATGTGAGAGAACTGTAGCCATGGAAACTCCTCGCCATCATTATAGCCCCTAGAGTAGTACCGTATGAATGAAACCCTTTTTGAAGAGGATAGAGACATTTTAATGATGAAATTAAGTGGACGGCATGTGGATACAGAGACTTTACTCAGTGTGACTCCTGAAGAGATTGCTGAAGCGTTGTTAATTAGACGTAAGGCATTAAAGGATCAACTACCAAATATAGTAAAAAATTTAGATAATGAGGCAGAAGCACTGACGCCCAAATTGAATAAAATTAAAGAAAAAAATGAAAAAATAAAGAAAAAAATATCTGAAATTAAAAAACAAAGAGATGCCCATCAAAAGGAGGCAGGGGAAATTTGGAAAAAAATTAAAGATATTCAAAATGAATTAACTGAATCCGGCAATATGATTAATCTAGACCCAAAGTGGAAGAAGGAAAGAATGATAGAAGAATTGGAAGAAATAGAGTTTAATATTCAAACTGTTGCACTTGACCACAAAGCAGAGAAGAAAATGATAGATGCAAGACGGAATATAATAAGACAAAATGAATTGTGGCTAAAAGAACGTAAATCTTCAAATCCTCAAATGGCAGAGTTTATTGAGAAGAGGAAAAAAATGAATTCCCTCTATAAGGCTGCTGATAAGGAACATAAGGAGATGATTAAGAATGTCAATCTTGGAGAGCCAGTTCATGCCAAATATATGGCAAGAAAGACGGAGTTAGTTGATATAGAAAGACAAAGAGATCGTGCGAGGCAACTATTAAAAAATTTAGACAGGGACATATCCTACTGGGAAAATACAATTCTAGATGGTTTTGATGAATTAATGACACTAGCACTGAAAGTTCAAAAAGGAGGAGAGTCTTCTTTTAGTTCCAATAAAAATAAAAAGGAAAAAAATGATATCAATCGCAAAAAAATGGAGGAAGAGGAATGAATAATGCATCAGAAAATAAATTTGGTGTTGATTTGAAAAATATGGAATTTGAAGAAATTATTCAATTAAAAAGAGAAATACAAAGAGACATAGAATCCAATGAAAAAGGGTTTAAAGAATATTTAGAGGATAGAAGAAATCAAATAGACATAGTAAAAACACTTCGAGAAATGATGAAAGAAGTAGATTCAATGGATGAAGAAAGACGAGAATTATTAAATGAGTTTAATGGATACAGAAAAAAAGCTGAAGAATTGAAAAAAATTAGAGATTTAGTAAATGATTTAATTCCCCCTCCAAGTGAAATATTAGAAAAATGGATAATAAAAAGTTATGAAAACCTAACGACGATTAATAACGATTTGACGACAGTTCCAACATTAGAGAGAGAACAAGACCTATTCAAAAAATTCTTTGAATTACAAGTTTGTATCAAAAAGAAAAGAGAATCAGAGAAGGCACATGTGGAATATATAGAAAATATCACCAAACTCAGAGAGGTATCTAAAAAATTAGATAATCAGAGAGAAGAAAAAGAAAAAAATATATCTGAAATGGAAAATAAACCTGAATCTAAAGGGAAGGTAGTTTCAAGAAAGGAAATAAAGAAAATAAGTAAAAAAATATCTTTAATAGATAAAAAATTGGATGAATTAAAATTGGAAAGAAATGATTTGAAGTCAAATCTTGTAAAAATAAAAAAAATATTGAAGAAGAAGAATTTATCAAACAAAAAAATTAGTTTATCTAAGGTTAAAAATAAAATAAATGAAGGAGGACTTCTTGATGCTTCTGAATTCGATGTACTATTAGATCATGGAGTTTTAGACAGCATAAAATCAAATAAAGTAAAAAAAAGTGATTCTAAAATTAAAGGAAATAAAAAAAGGAAGATGAGGCGTTTTGGAAATACAAAAAGAAAGGCAAGAAAGGGAAATAGTGCAGCTTTAAGGGAAAATGAATAGAAAATAAGAGTTTATTTTAGTATTAATTTATATTAACAATCGAAGTCGGATTGGACATAATAGGTGGCATATTGATGGATTATAGCGAGGTTGGCGATATATTCAATCCACTTACTGAAAAAATTAATCTAGAATTGAGCAATAATAAAGAGCAAAGAGATGAATGGAATAATAGAGTTCGTAAACATTTGAACAAGCGAAATGAAATCAATATTCAGGTTAAAGAATTAATTTCAGAAGTACAAAAGCAGAAAGTCGTAAGAGATGCTGCAAATATTAAGGTTAAAGAATTAAAGGAAATAAGATTTGAAAAGTCTGAAAAATTGAAACTAATCAGAAAAGAAATGAAAGAAAAGATCGGAGATAAAGAGAATCGGAACTCTAAAAGATCTGGTCCTGATCCACGTAGAATAAAGTCTGAGATGAATAAATTAGAAAATATGTATGAGAGAGGAGCTTTTTCTGGAAAAAAGGAAAAGGAATTCTTCAATAAAATGAAGAAATTAAGCAGAGATTATAAAGAAGCCAAGAAAGTTGGAGAAGAAGATATTTTTGGAAACCTAAAAAAGAATGAACGAGAGGCAAAATATTCTCAAGCAAAGGCGCATGATAATGTTGAAGATGCAGTTAAGAACGCGCAAGAAGCTCATGACTTGATGATGGAGCTTTCTGAAGAAGTAGATAGATTAAGAGAGATTGCAAATAATGCACAGATGGAAGTAACAATATCAAAAAGGGAAGCGGATATAATGCACAGTAGATATGTAGTATCCTTGAGATGTATCCACTCAATGCAAGATTTACTTAAGGAGATACCTTCAGAAGAGGTTGAAGAAGAAAAGGTAGAGGTTTCTGATTTAATGAGTAGATTGATGTCCGGAGATACTTTATCTACAGACGAGTTGATGTCATTGCAAAGAAACTGATATAACTACATAGAAATCTCTTTACCACTGATGCCATGAATTAATTGCCTTTTTTCAGTATTTATAATCCAAGCAGGCATTAATATTTTTTTCCAATAAAGATGACAATTATCGGATTTAAAAATCCAATTTTGTAGAACCATACTTTGGGTAAATGATCCAGCATTTTTTGGTTTTCCTTGACGTTTTTCATTAATTAATGGACCAATAAGGTCTATTACTTGAGACATATCTTTCCAAAAATTTTTGTTTGGCTCAATAATTCTCAATGAAGGAGAAAGAGATAGAACATCCAAATTAGAAAACAAAATAAAATTATTTTCCCATGGATCTTCTATGATTTTCCACTTTTTCTTTTCAATAAAACCATCTGGACCAAGTAGTTCACCATCGACCTCCCATAACCTAGATGAAAGTAATATTGGAGTGTATGTGATACCAGATAGTCCTTTATTAGATAACCAAGAAGATATTTCTATATTGGGCTTTAATGTTAAAATAGAATCATCAATAATTTTAATTTCATTAACTTCATTAGTTTGGTCATCAATATTATTATCTTTGACAATTGATAATTGTATTTCTTTATTCAATATTGCTCTTCCAAACCATTGTGATAGTTCATTTGGACCCCAAAAGAAAATCTTATTTTTTCTGTAGTTATTTACATTTAATTTATCATCAATAAATCGCTCCGAAATAATCAAATGATTCCCAGAAGGAGCATCGACACTCCATCTTTCTATTTCAAAATTATTTAATTTAGTAATTCCTTCACCGACATGCCAGATAAAAAGTGATTTAGAAGGAAATTCTTCTAAATCTTGTAAAGAATCTACTTTACCAATGAAATTAAAATCAATAGAAGAAAAATCATAATTCTGATTATGAAAATTTTCTGCCCGTAATTTTATTAAATTACGAATTTCACTTTCCATGGCCTTGCGAGATAATGGAGGACTTTGAATAAAACCCTAAAATTTTGTAAAATAGGCTTGTCAAGTGTTAAATATTTTGACTCAGGGTTAATAATTCACTTTGTCCGGGATCAGTAACACAAAGAGTACTAACAGGAAATGGTTTTGCACATGCAGCTCCTAATTGTCGATTAACTAACATTACTTGATGGACTGGTACATCAGGATGTTTTGATTGGAGATTAGAAATATATTCTTGAGGGCAGTTAGCAGCTACTAAAACCATTCGCGCATCTCCTCTAGAACAGGCACTCATAGTTTGCCTCTGGCCGAATAGTAAAGTTCCAGTATTCATTCCTTGTTTTAATTGCCGTGCTAAATCCATTTTATCTCTCCTTAATTCTCTGGTACATAAAATAACTCTACGCTTCCTGTCCCCAAGGCAACAGGTTGACCAACAATGATATTTTCAGTTACTCCACTAAGATCGTCACGCTCACCAATGATTCCTGCTTTAAGTAGATGAGTAACTGTTACTTCGAAAGCAGATCTGGCCAATATAGAATGTTTAGTTCCGCTAACTCCGTGCCTTCCTATGGCCCTTATTTCTCCTTCACTGGACATCACATCGGCTACCATGATTAAATGCCTAATATCAACATCTAAACCGGCTCCTGCCATTGTATCATATGCTTCATTAATAATAGCTTGCCGTGCGGCCTCAATTCCTAAATAATCATATATTTCACTGATATTATTAGTATAGGTTCGAGATCTATCAACGCCGGCAAATTCACTAACTTTAGTTAAATTTGATCCGATAGTAGATATGTAATACTCTCCATCTTTATTCGGCCCTTGTACATTAGCTCTAGAAATACCTGGTAATCCTTTGAGTCTTAATTTCTTTATTTTATCTTCCAATTGTAAAAGCGCAGTATAAGTAGGAGGATCTGTTGCTAAATTTGTCAAGTCTTCTGCCTTTGAAATACCTGGTATTATTTTAAGAACTTTGGGTCTATCTTCATTATCTGACTGTATGTATAATCTCAATGCTCTTGATAGTTTATCTAATACTTCCGCACCAGTCATATTTTTTAATTTCAGATTTGCAGGAATCAACTGGAGATTAATGTATCTCTGAGTTACTTCAACATCTATTGCTGCAATATCTGTTGCTGTTGTTGTTTCTATTCCTGCCGCTAATTCTCTAGCCAATTTTTCATTGGTTCTCAAAGGTTTGCCTTTAGAATTGAATTCTTCCAGATAAATATTCATTGTTGGCGTATTGGGTACTTTACGGGCATCAACAATTTCAATTATTCTTGGAAGTCCTTGTGTAACATTCACGGTTGCAACACCAGCATAGTGGAAAGTTCGCATTGTCATTTGCGTCCCAGGTTCACCTAACGATTGAGCAGTTGTAATTCCAACTGCCTCATGTGGATCAACTCGTGCTTTTAGTAAATGATTGTATGCAGATTTGATAATACTTTCTAATTTTTTATCTGATAATTTCTTATCGCCCCTTGAATTAATACCATCTACTAATGTATTTATAATCTGAGGAGTCAAATATAGACCCAATTCTTTAGATTTTGCAGTAAGTTGGGCAAATAAGGGATCTTCAACATCCATATCTCTAAGCAATAGTTTTTTACTATTTTCTACATCATAATTTTGTATTGGAAGCAAGGTTTTTTTCCTTCTTCTTGACAAAGTTCTTCTTCTAACTACAGTTTTTTCAGTTCTTGCGGCTGCAGCTCTTGCTGATTTAGTAGAGCTGGCCATTACATGATGGATTTTTTGAGATGTTCCAGAATCAATACCACAAATTTGACCAATTTGGAGTGGAGTAAGAACTTTGACATCATCCCATTTCCTATCATCTGCTAATTTATGAGCATATTCTTCCTCTATGCCTAAGTCCATTAATTTCTTTTTTGTTGCACTTTTAACTACCATTATTAAGCACCTCCTAAAGCATCATCTAGAACAAGATTGACATCAAATGGTTCTCCTTTCCGGCTGCGAGCTGGATCGACCGTGTCTTCACCGTATTGGAATTGGACAATTCTATTACCAGTATTTCTTACAGATGATTGAGCATCAGTAGAAACTTTAAGATCGTCCATAGCATTGATTAATCTACGCTGCATATATCCTGATTTACTTGTCCTAACTGCTGTATCAACTAAGGACTCTCGTCCAGAAACTGATAACATGAAAAATTCAGTTGGTTCCAGACCTCTCTTGAATGAGGAAGAAACAAAGCCTTTTTCCCTAGCACCTTTGACTCCTCTTGGGAAGTGTGCCAGAACTCTATCTTGGTAGCCTCTTTCTAACCTCTTACCGCGAACTTTAGGTTGGCCTATTGAGCCAGCCATCATTGCTAGGTTATCCATTGAACCTCTAGCACCAGAAGTTGCCATCAAAACCGCTGCATTGTCTTCACCGAGATATTTCTTTGCAACATTTCCAGCGTCAGATTTGCCAGTATCAAGTATTTGCAATATATTCTCTTCAAGAGTTTCTAAAGGAGTCCTACCAGGTCTTGCTTCATACTTCCTGCCATCTTTGCCATATTTCACAAGTTCTAAGTCTACATCTTCACTAGCTTTCTTATTTATAGAGTCAATCTCTTTTTTGGCTTCTGGAGGTAAATCTTCATCATCTATTCCGGTAGTAAATCCTAATGAAGTACAAGCGGCAATCGTCATTTTGGTCATATCGTTGATAAATTTCGCACCACGCTGATTACCATGTGTTTGAACAACTGCGTCTAATAATCGGCCATCTTCTGCTCCTATTCCTTTTTTATCTATGGCACCTTCAATACTTCCCTTAGAAACTTTAACTGTGTCTCCAGATCTATTTAGATACTCAAGATTGAAACCATCTGGTACGATGAGGCTCAATACTTCTGCTCCTTTGTAACCTACCATTCCATCTTTTTCGATTTCTTCTGGTAGTTCTCCTTGATAATTAATTGAGCCAAGTACTTCTAAGACTATATTTTTAGGTAATATCATATTATCGTGTGTTAAAAGATAAGAACCGGAAATATGATCATGAATTCCCCCAATTACGCTTCCACCGTATCTAGGTGTTATTATGTGTTCTTGGACACGCATTAATATTTTGGCCTCTGCTCGAGCTTCTTCACTTTGAATAACGTGTAAATTCATCTCATCACCGTCGAAATCTGCGTTATAAGGCGTACAATCTGCAAGATTAAATCTGAATGTTTTCCCTTCCATAACTCTAATTTCATGGACCATCATAGACATCCTATGCAAAGATGGTTGACGATTGAATATAGTTACGTCCCCATCGATTAAATGTCTTTCAACCACTATTCCTGGTCGAGGATTTCCATCCTGATCCCATGTGCTTAATCTATCCTCGCTTTCAGTAGGATATGTATTTCCATATTCGTCTTCTTGAGATGGGCTACCACAATGAGGGCATCTAACCTCTAAATGGTCTGGGAAATATTCTGTTGGATTTTCAACTTCCCACCTCCAACGATTGTGAATTAACGCTCTAGGATCATCTGATGCTAATTGTTTACCATTAGAATCTTCTCCACGAAGATTTGCAATAGTTTTCTCTAAATCTATTCCATTTACTTCTTCTAATTCCCCTATTTCATTTCTTTTCATTTCCTTTTTCAATTCCAAACCAGGTAAAAAGTTTGGAGCTGGAAGTACGTCATTTAAGTCAGGCCTGTAACCGGGGTATGGTTCTTCATCGCTACCACTGTGGCATTCAGGATTTTTACATCTGAAACCTGCCCAAATAAATTTTGTTCTGTCTGTAATACGTACTCTCAGAGTATCTCCTCTAATGATGTAATTTACTCCAGGATGATTATCTGGCCCTCTTAGAATCATTTGTCTTAATTGTTCTCTATTCCTACTTGTTACTCTAATAGGGACTGTTAATTCTTTAGCAGTTGATACTGGTATACCGACCTCGTTTATCCCAAGATTCGGGTCTGGACTTATTACAGTCCTAGCACAGAAATTTACTCTTTTCCCTGATAAATTACTTCTAAAACGTCCTTCTTTTCCTTTCAGACGTTGTGTTAGGGTTTTGAGAGGCCTTCCCGAACGGTGTCTAGCAGGAGGTATTCCACTAGTCTGATTATCAAAATATGTAGTACAATGATATTGTAGTAATTCCCATAAATCTTCAACAATTAATTGAGGTGCACCGGCGTCTCTATTTTCTCTTAATCTTTGATTAATTCTCAAAACATCCACTAATTTATGTGTCAAATCATCTTCAGACCTATCGCCACTATCTAATGTTATAGAAGGCCTTACAGTAATAGGAGGGACAGGAAGAACTTTCAAAATAGTCCATTCTGGCCTACAAACATCTTTATTCATTCCTATAAATATCAAATGTTCGTCAGGTATTCTTTCCAACCATTCTCTAATGTCACGTGCATTAAGTTTATGTTCTCCTTTATCCGCTTTCTTTTCTTTAAATGTCGAAGGTTTGTCTAGGATTATTTTACCTTGTTCTGAACCACAATGCATACAAATAGCTCTTTTTGCACTTGAACATTCTTTCTCGATATCTTTTATCGTTTTATTAAACTCACGTGAACCAACACCATGCTTTATCATTACATCATGTACTCTTTCTCGGTAATAATCTTGTTCGGATTTTTCAGGATCTAGAGGATGGGTTTCAGGAGCACTGTGCAATAGAATCTTACTACATTTATTGCAAGTATTTTTCAATGCCATTTTAATTAAACCAGTAAAGCCAATATGCATCACCGGTAGTTCTAATTGTATGTGTCCAAAATGACCAGGACTTTCGTCATACTTACAATTGTCAGTAGGGCATACTAATCCAGGTTCAATTACTCCCATTTTGGGATCCATTAAACCTTGTTTAAAAGCATGTCCATCGTCTTTGTATGTATCTGCAGTCTTAACTTCTACAGCGGACATCTTTCTTATCTCATTAGGATCCATTAATGCAAATCTAATGCCTGCAATTCTCTTAGGAATTAATGTATTACTATTACGCTTCATCTTTGATCCTCCAATTCTAATCTCATTGCAACACCTAAACTCTTCATTTCATCTAGTAGAAGTTTGAAAGCGTATGAGGTTTGAATTTTGTAAACCTCTGCGCCATCTCCATGAATCGGAGACACATATGTTCTTTTCCTTGGATCATACCATGCGATATGTCCTGATTGAGCGCAAACAAATAAATCAATACCATCAGACTCTCCAAGAAGTCTGTCTTTGATAACCATAGACGCACCATGTGAAATCAAACAATCTCTTTCCATTTCCCCGAATCTTAGACCACCCTGTCTAGCACGACCTTCTGTAGGTTGTCTAGTCAAAATTTGAACTCTACCACGACTTCTAGCATGTAATTTACTACTGACCAAGTGATGTAGTCTTTGATAATAAATTACTCCAACGAAAACCTCGGCAGGATATGATTCTCCTGTTTCTCCATTTACCATTGATTCGCGTCCTGTATGATTAAATCCATTTCTAAGTAAGCCCGATCTGAGAGATTCTTCTTTTTCTCCAGTAAATGCCGTTCCATCAATTCTCCTAGTTTCCATTGAACCTACTTTTCCTCCAATCATTTCAAGAACGTGCGCCACGGTCATTCTAGAAGGAATAGCATGAGGATTAATCAGAATATCAGGTATAACTCCATCTTCCGTAAAGGGCATATCTTCTTCGTTTACCATTCTACCAATAATTCCTTTCTGACCATGTCTACTGGCAAATTTATCTCCTAATTCGGGGATTTTATTACTTCTAAGAGTTATTCTTACAAGTCTTCCAGAGTCTAGTGACTCTGTCACGAATACATTATCTACCCAACCATTTTCTCCATGTCTAACATTCATGGACGATTCGCGTCTTTCTTGTGCTTGTAAGAACGCTCCGTGTGCTTCTTCCAAGAATCTTGGAGGACTGGTCTTTCCTACAAGAACTGGGTTTCCTCCTTTTTCACTTGTCAAAAATGTTTCAGGCACAGGTAAACCATCTCTTTCAAGATGTGAATATGAATCCCACGATTTTAGACCTTTTATTTCATCTAGACCAGTACCCGGTATTTCTATTCTTTCTTCTTGGCCGCCGGGGAATCTTTTATTTTCTGCATTATAAGTCCTCATGAATGATGAGCGTCCCATTGAACGTTCTACAGATGCCTTGTTCATTACAATGGCATCTTGCATATTATAACCATGGTGACTCATGATTGCCACTACAAGATTTTGTCCACCTGGTCTTTCATTGAACTTAGTGGAGTCCATAGCTCTTGTACCAACAATTGAACGTTGTGGATAATGCATTATGTGTGCCCTTGTATCTGGACGGAGTCTATAATTTGCACTCGAAAGTCCTAAACTTTGTTTTACCATTGCTGTCCCACCAGTAACTCTCGGAGTAGAATTGTGTTCCGGATATGGTACTAGAGAAGCGCATACGCCTAAAATTAATTGTGGATCTATTTCGACATGCGTAAATATTAGTACAGTATGAGCTTTCTTTTCTTTTCTTTTAAGAGCATCAATATCTTCCTGATGATAGTTTAATGGTACTTTGAATTTCTCAATCTTTGATTTTCCATTAGGCATTTGAATTTCAGCAGAAAGATGGGCGTGAGTGATGTTAGGTTCGCCCAAATTTAGCCATTCTACCTTTGCTGGATTAATTGGTCTCTTATTCTTTGGAGAAACAGCAGGTAAGTTGTATGGCCTCGATGCTATTAAGAGGTCTTCTTCTTCTTCCGCATCAACCCATTCGACTACTCCATTAGTCAATAAATCATTAAAGTCCATGCTTCCATCTCTCAGAGAGTCAAGGTGGAGTTTTGAAAGAGTTAGGCTACCATTTTCTAAAACGAGTAATGGACGAAGAATTCTTCCTCTATCCGTGTTGATAAAGACATCTTTATTTTCAGTATCGTGCCTTATACTTACTTCGGATCTTATTTTACCTGATCTTCTACTATTCTTAATTCTCTGTACTAACTTTTGTGGTCTCTTATGTAGCCCAAAGATATCTCCATTCACATGGACTCTAGAACCATCTGCCCAACCTTCTGGTGAATCATCAACTCCGGCTTCTTTTAGTAATTCTTTTACATCTGATTCCGAAACTTCCTCAGAAACATCTATCATTTGGGCTGCATTCTTCACTAAACCACAGTTTTGACCCTCAGGAGTTTCATTAGGGCATAATCTCCCCCACTGTGTCGGATGTAAATCTCGTGCCTCGAAATGTGGCTGACTCCTAACCAAAGGACTTGTTACTCTTCTCATGTGAGATAATGCAGAGAGATATGTAGTCCTGTCTAATAATTGACTTACTCCTGATCTTCCCCCTACCCAATTACCTGTTGCAAGAGCATGCATTATTTTTGATGTCAAAACGTCAGGCCTCAGACAGGAGTTAATTTTCAATTCACGCTTTCTATTATGATGCCTTTCTAATTGATACTTCAAATCTCTAGCAAGTTGTTGAAGGCTTACTCGGAATAAATCTTCAATGAGATCTCCGGCTAAACGCACTCTTTTGTTTGCATAGTGATCTTTGTCGTTAGGGTCTTTATTGTTGATCGCCATCTCGAGAACTTGTCTTACAATCCTACCTAAGAAAATAGATTTTTTCTGTCGGTGTTCATATGAAGCACCCAAATGAGGAAGAAGTTCTTTGTCTAATAAATTTTGAACTCTAGATTCACGATATTCTTTTTGTTGTCCTGCAGCAAATTTTTTCTCTAACCAAGCAAGTGCTTCTTCTTCATTTTCTACTCCATATTCTTCGTTATCTTTAACATCATTAAGATTGGCGACAGTGTATTTCATAGCCTCTACAGGACCTGCAATTGAAGAGAAAATTTCTCTATCATTTGACATCCCTAATGCCCTCATTAAAAGAACTACAGGGATAGCAGTTGTTCCAGCACTAGGAATTTTTACCATTAACATACCATCCCTACGTTTTTCAACATTGAGAGGTTTACGAACACCATCTTTCTGAGAGAATATTTTAGCCACTTCAGTATCATGCGCGTATTTCTTATTTCTCTCAACTGTTACTCTATTTGGAGCCAAATCTTCCATTGATATCAAAACTCTCTCAGTACCATTGATGATGAAATAACCGCCCGGGTCTACAGGATCTTCTCCATATTTTCTTAGTAATTTTACATATTGCTCAGCATCTTCTGGAGATGTATCTGGAGAAAGCTTCCTATTAGGGTCTATATTATTTGCATGTAAGTTACATCTTGCAGAACGAACCATAATTGGTAAGTTTCCTATATGGACATTTTTCTCATCCATGTAGCCCAATTCAGAGCCGGGAGAGGGCGGTAAATCGTCTCGATATATCCTGAAGTCTAAGTATATAGGTGCAAAGTAAGTAAGTTTCCTCAATCTGCATTCTAGAGGAGTAGCAGGATGTTCTGCACCATTAGCTTCTCTAATTGTTGGTTGACCGAGACGTATGTTTTTAACTCGCACAATAATTTCTTTTTCCAAAACGTCGAGTTTGATTAGTCCACCTTCATTGTCATCCTCATAATCATCACTACCAATCCGGATATTTCTGACTATATTTTCCATTCTGCTTCCTCTACTATCGAGTAATGGAATACAATCATTGTATGAGGCGAGCTGGTGATTAACAAGGCTTCTTTTACTAAAATAACTTTCAACGATTTCCTTCATTTTTTAATCACTCCCTTAAGCTCTCTCCACAACTAGTCTGTATGCTATGCTAGTTCCTGCTGATCTACTATATCGTTCTATTTTCATTACCCTGTTTGTTAACCAACCAGCCAATAATGTATCATCTTCTGCTTCAGTTGTTTCTTTAATGGCTTGAACAGCAGGGTCAGTAATCAATATCTTAGGTAAAAGTTCTTTTGCAAGTCTATTATTACCTTCAAAATCCTTTTCCATCAGATTCCATGGCGATAATACCTTCTCTTCATCTTCAATTGGCACCAATTCATGATGAGGGACTAAAATATGATTTAATACGTTAAATCGATCTTCTCCTTGAGGGATGTCTTCGTCTAATAAAGCATTTCTAGAAATGGTTATTCTACCGCTTCTGCTCCTTTTTCTAGATGCCATTTGTTCTCTAATGACTCCCATAATTAGTTCCAAATCTGCACTTCCCATCTCAAGATCTACTTTCTTTGCAACCTGCTCTACAGTCATTCTTTTGATAGCGTCCATATTAGCATCATCGGCTAGTTTATGTGCTCTGTCTTCAGGAACTCCTAGTTCTATTAGCCGTTTTTTTGTTGAGCTTTTTACTGCCATATTTGTGATCCCCTTGTCCAGATAAATATGGCCCTGAGGCTTATTCAGGCGGGCCTGACGGGATTCGAACCCGCGGCCGACGGGTTAAAAGCCCGTCGCTCTACCTGACTAAGCTACAGGCCCATAGCATATGCTGGGCTATTGCCCGTCCTAAGAGGGGTTTAAGAAAGTAACTAAACAAGCACCGCTAAGAGCACGAGTCGGAACTCCAGATGGTAATCTGATGTCAATACTTGATAAAGCAATCTAGACATAAATGTTTTCGAAAAAATAGGACAGATACATATGGATTTTCCATTTAAACAAAACGAATTCCAGATAAAAAATATTTGTAATTGGAATTTAGAAACCCATAAGACAGTATATCCACCAAGAGAAGATACTTATTTAATGGCAAAAGCAATATTGAAAATGAAAAAACATCAGGGTTTAGCTCTAGAAATAGGGTGCGGGTCAGGAGCCTTGTCAATGCTTTTAGCAACATTAGGATGGAAGGTTATAGCTTATGATGTAAATCCATATGCAGTTTCTAGTGCCCGAGGAAATGTAAAGAAGTATAATCTAGAAAATTCAATAACAATAGAAGAGGGTGGAATTGGTGAAAATATAGATATTTCAGATGAAATTGATATTATTATTTGGAATTTACCGTATTTGAATCCAATAATTGAACAAGAAAATAAACTAGAATATATTGAAGATGCAGCTTATCTAGATTTGGAAAATGGAGGGTGGAATAGAAAATTAAATGATACTTTGGAAATGTATGAAATTTCCGATCATTGTTTAGTTATGTTACTTTTTAGGACGTTTCCTGAAAGTAATAGCACACCAGAGTTATGGAAAGAAAAGGGATGGTCTGGAAGAAAAATTACTGAAGAGATAATAGGTGATGAAAAACTAGAAGTTCATGCATTTTGGAAACCTGGAGGAAATAGTATTCCAATAATCATTGATGAGTGCGAAAGTACTATGGATGAAGTGAAGAAAACTAACAATAAACATTGGACGAGAATAATGGCAAAAACTCAGACAAAGGGAAGAGGAAGAAGAAATGCCTGTTGGCAATCTATAGATGGCGATATGTTGGCAACATGGAAAATACCAAAAAAAATTCTTGAAGAAATCTCACCTGGCATATTACAAATTGCTGTTGGTGGATCAATTGCTAGTTTATTAAAAATTGGACTAAAATGGCCAAATGACTTATTGACTAATGACTTCAGAAAAATGGGAGGAATAATGATTGAATCGGATAGTGAAGATGAGTCCATGCGAATAGGCGTAGGCATCAACAGAACAAAAAGAATCAGTGAGGAAATATTCACATCTTCTGGCTGGGACGAGACATTAGGTGAAATAGAAAATATTGATATCTACGAGATGGTAGATGTTGCTCTTTCTTCAAATTTTGAAGAACATTATCTATTGCCCAACATTAGTTCTCAAGAAATGGAAGATATATCATGGAAGGCACTTTCACAAATATTATCAAGAGGAGTTGTAATAAAATACAAAAAAAATAACTTTAGAATAATTGGAATGTCTGAGGATGGTAGATTAGATATACTTGGCAATCGTGATAGGATAAAAATAGCCGATTTGGAAAAAATAGATTGGGAATTTTATAATCACTAAAATATTCTTTCTCTGATTCGATTGATTTTACCTGAACTAGTTAATGTTTCAAATGAATCATGTGAATTTATTATCTTGAGTGAATTTTTATAGTCTTCAAGTTGTGTTTTAATAATGAAAAGGCATATTTCATCAATAAATTTGACATCATATAATTTCCACTCACATTGTTCAAGAATATCGGAAATAATGTCAATTAATTCTTCTCTTGATTTATATTTGTCGTCCCCTCTAATTCCAATCCATCGGTGCTTGCCTCTTGCCACTTTAGAAACTCGCGCCATGCGCTCCGACAGGGGGTTTAACTTAACCAATGATGGTTCTTCGGGAGATTATGGGAGAAATAGGGGAGAAGAGAGGAAATAGTTTTTTCATGACTATTTTGAATCCCTCTACTTTATCGCATTTAATTATATTATTATTCAATACTTCATTATTATACACGTTAATGAAGTATGAATTGGGATATCTTGGAACGAATGGGAGCTTGATTTTTCTTTCATTATCAATCTCATATGTTATTATAGCGATAATTATCTCATCAAGACTTGGAGAAATGATATTCAATGTAAAAGATGATGGAGAGGGCATATTTACAAAAAAATATTTTATCAAAGCGTCTATTTCCATAGCCCCTGCTGTTGTAATTGCGATTTTGTTATTTATAACTTTAAAATATTTATTTGAAATAAAGAATATTAACTATTTTATGAGTTCCCTTTTCATATTACTTTCAATAGGGCAAGGATTATCCCTTGTGTTTGGTAGCCTGATGTTCATTGAAAAGAGAGATTCAGTAAAACAAAGTAAGGTTTCAAAACATAATATTGCCTTCAGAACTCTCGGCCTAATCATGATATTTATCCCTCTTGTTTGGTGGTTTGGTTATGGTGCAGAAAATGTATCAGAATCAAATATAAAAGTTCATATTTTGTGGTTTTTATTCTTTTTAATAATCTCTTCAATAAGTTATCTTATGGACATTTATACTTCCAATATTAGAAAAAATTTGGGAGATAAGGGGCATTTAGGAGACTTGTTTATGAGTGTTTTAATTTTTTCTTCCTGTTGGCACATATTAAGCGCATGGAGAAGAAATACTTGGTTAGTAGATTCTGTTGATGGATTAATGCTTATTGAAGAAGGTGTGTTAATGATTATAACAATATTTTTCGCTGTAACTTCAATGATAAATAGAGGTAAGAAAAGAGGCATCGATATTTTTGGTGGTGGGTCTGCAATATTTTGGGGCATTTCCTTTGGGTATATGTATGCAGGTAGCATAAGTTCACTTACTATACTTTCTGAACAATTGACAGAAAGTAGCCTATTACAGACAACTGCCATAGGACATATAATCACTGCATTGGTAATTTTATTGATTTTACCATTTTCAATTAAGAAAATCAACCAAGAAGAAGAAGAGTGATTAAAGTCCGCTGAGGACTGCAACTAATCTAAGTTTACCAATCATTTCTTCACTAGCACGAGCACCTAAAATAACTTGACAATCAGGATCTAAAACTGATAAGAAACCATCAGAAACTAAATTTAAATGTGATAATGTCATATCTGGCCCACCTTCAACTTGGATTAGGCAGCCTTTTGCTCCTTCGACATTTATGTCATAAAGAGGAGATTGCTGTGCAACTCTTACAACTTTTTCTGGTTCATCGGTATGGCCAGTACCAACGACCAATGTAGCATTTCCTGGCTTACCGACTATTGACTTTAAATCCATCAGATCAAGATTTATTTTTCCTACCTTGGACAATGTAGTCACCAAACCTTCTACCAATTCTTCTATCCACTCTGATCCTGATTCCCAGTCTGATTTACGATCTCTTGCCTGCCATGCAAGTCTTTCCATGCTCAATTTTATGCACATATCTGAAGCATTATCTATTTCAGGTAGAACATCCTTAGCAATAGTGGATCGGAAGGGTTGTTCAGCAAAAGGTAAACCGACGATAGTAATAACTACGCTATCTGAATTTTTTCCAATAGTGGCTAGTTCAGCAGAAATTCCAGAACCTGTTCCTCCTCCTAATCCTGACAAGATTATAACTAATTCTGAATCATTAAATAATGATTGAAAATCACCAATTCCATCGTTTAAACGATGTTTTGCCATCCTCCTTAGTGTAGCAGAACCTTTGTCTTCATCACCCAATGATAGTTGGAGACAATGAGCAGCGTTTGCATCTGAAAATGATTTTTTATCAACATCAATTAAAAGTAAATCAGCAGAACCTTCAGGGCATCTAGAGTGTGCTTTTGTAGCCCATTTACAGCCTATCCCTCCAGCACCCAAAATCAATATAGAACTTCGGTCCACACATTCCGATAGAGGATAGAGATTTATAATATACTAATCATAATTGAGATATCGTTGATAACGACGTCTCTCGTCTCTTGCCCAAGCATTATCGGGTTCTAATTTCAAAACTTTATCATAGTAGTTTATAGCATTCTCAAAATCGGATAAATATCGACCTTGCATATGGCCCATCACATTCAAGACAGGAATACAATCAGGGCTATCGTCAATTAGTTTCAATAATATTGATTCTGCTTCAGAAATTTCCATCAATTCCATGTGATCTTCGGCCAACCCTAAATCTCTAATTTGTTGATCATTTAGTTCGTATATATTACGCCAAGTAGGGCCTGCCATAACCGTCCCTTGAAGCCATAACATTTTAGTTTTCTGAGATATATACAATTGATAAAAAATTAAGCAGTGTGAAAGCGCAATACTGGAACCTTAATAGTCTCCTTTAATGTGGGCGTATTACTCATAGAGGCCAAAGCATGCAAGGGTTGGATTTGTTCTCTAAGAGACTCATGGTTTTGAGTCTAATTTTGATGTTTATTGCTGGCACTAGTCAAGCACTACATTCTGGCGTTGGAGGAGATGTTAACAATGAAGGAGATGTTACAATTGCAGGATGTACATGTCATGCTTCAGAACCAGATAATTCAGTAACCATAGTTTTAGATGGAGTTCCTTATCATTATTCAACAAATACAAACTATGAGATGAAAATCCAATTAATTGGTGGTCCAGACATATTAAGTGGAGGTCAAACAGGAGGTTTTTCCATTAGGGTAAGTAGTGGCACTCTATCGGCAGCAGAAGGATATGAAAACTTAGTTCAAAATTGGGAAGGCGATGTAAGTACTCTTACTCACACTTCATCTGGATCAGAAACTGAAGATAGAGCCTGGGGCCTGATATGGAGCTCTCCAGAAGCTAGCGAAGAAGAGCCAGTTACAATCTGGCTTGTTGGAAATTCCGTTAATGGCGACCAAATACCTTCAGCTTTAGATAGATGGAATAGGTTAAGTGTTACTCTAGAAGAAGGCGAAGATAATGGGAAAACGAGAACAATTTTTTCTGGGAATGGGGATATCAATCCTCCTGCACCAATAAATGAGGAGGTTGATTTGCACCATATGGGAGCTAAATTAAGAGCACATTGGCTAGGTCTTCTTGGTTTTGGGGCAGTAATTTTAGTGATTATATTTTGTGGATTTTTCTTGAGATACGGATTTTCAAGACATTATGAAGGCCGTAGTAATCTATTGAGGCTTAGAATTAAACACCTCCGAAGAGGTGATCAACTATGAAAGACGACGTTGTAATGAAACTATTGCGAGAAGTCAGTAGCGGAAAAATAACCGTTGAAGAGGCTAGAGATGCCTTGGAAGGAGTGGAATTATCGGAAGAGAATTATACAAAGGCGGTTGATCATGGCGTATTTAATATGCCAAAACCAGGTACTATCGTCAGAGCAAGTATCTCGCCATCAGGAGACTCTTGGTTAATAATTCTGGTAGGATTATGGGGGATACTTTGGACTTTATTTTGGTCAGGTTCTTTATCATATGGACTCTACAACCATTGGGATCAACAAATTCTTGCATTTAATTTAGGAATGACATTACTTACTTTAATAATAATGGGAATTGTATATTTGAAATATGTAATGCCAGACGTTGTAGTTGTCAAGCACAGAAGAAACAAATATATAACTAAGAATGATACTGAAGCATGGAAAAAATATGAGGCATGACGATGGCAAGAAAGTTTAAACTACGTCCCATTCCTACTCAATCTGATGTAGAAGATGAATCTATTAAAATGATAGATAGAAGAGAATTTATGAGGTTATCTTTTAATACGGCAGCAGGATTAATCACAATGGCTAGTTTAGGTAGTGTAGGGTTTGCTGCATTGTTGATGGGGCAACCTGAATCCGATGGAGGAGATAGTGCCGTAAGATTTTGGGTTCCTTCAGGAGCGGAGGATACTTCATGGTACGGAGATAAGCACTTAGAGCCTATGAATTATAGTTCTTTTCAAGCAGCAGCAGCAGCCACAAACACAGGCATGATAGGTGCTCAAGGAGTATGGTCAGGACTTCCAGTGAACGTTGTTTATGTCCCTCATGAAGAAAATAAAGATTTACCTCCACAGTCTGATAAACCTAGATTTCAATACTTAGATGGGTATGATCTTGGAGGAAAATATATTGGTTCTGGAAGAGAAGTGGAAGACGATGATACATATAGTTCGTTATCAATACATGACAATATGATAATTATTTTCTCGAGATGCCCTCACTTGTGCTGTATACCAGGATGGCAATTAGTCACCAATAATTACACTGGAGATACTTGGGCGGCAGGTGGAACTGATGAAGGTGGAGATAAGCTATTTTGCATATGTCATTCTAGTAGATTCGACCCCACTGCTATTGAAAAAAATAGCATGGGTAAAGGTGTTCCATTTGAGTTTATTGGGATTAGAAAAACTGGGGGGCCTGCTCCAAATGGAATGCCTCTTATACCGTTTACAGTCAATGGCGATATAGTAGAAGCATTGCCTGATTTCAAGGATTGGTATGCATATTGTGGATGAGGTATTAAGATGATTCAATTTTGGTTTTTGTGGTTATTTATAGCACTGGTTGTTGTTATAGTCGCATTTACATTACGAAAAGAAAGGGATGATATGCCTAGAAAGGATATTTTAAGAGCTGTAGAATCTAATGCCAGTGAAATGGGATTTTCAGAAAAAATATTCTTATGGGCATTTTCATGGTTAGATACTAGATTTAGAATACAAGACTATTGGGGAATGAGTAGGGATGCATTCCACAGCGTCCATAGACAGATGCCCCTAACTCATGCTGAAAAATACAAATTAAGAATAATATGGTATTGGTATCCATTATATTGTTTAGGAGGAATTTCATTCCTAGCTTTCATAATATTAGTCATAACCGGAAGTATTCTTGGATTATATTATGTCCCTGGAGGAGAGGGAGATCCAACTCCTGCATATAGTAGTATGGAATTTATTATGACCACTTTACCGTTTGGATACATCATTCGTTCAATACATCACTGGACTACACATTTTATGGTTGCAGCAGTATTCTTACACATGTGTAGAGTATACTTTACAGGAGCATATCGTAATCCAAGAGAATTAAATTGGTTAATTGGAGTAGCATTGATGTTTTTTGTGATATTCTTTGGTTACTCAGGATACCTTCTACCATGGGATAGTTTGGCATTTGGTGCTGCCACGATTGGAATCAATATGGCAACTGCAACACCTTTAATCGGAGATTGGATGGCAAATGCATTGTTTGCAGGAACTACATTGTCAGGCCAAACTGTTACTAGGATGTACTTTTTGCATGTTTTCATATTGCCTGTATTAGTTACTACATTAATCCTTATTCATCTATTTATCGTCTGGGTACAAGGAATTGCTGAACCACATTAAGGAGATTTTGAAATGGGATTATTAGATAGGTTTGGAAGGATTGCAGATACTTACATCAGTGAAAGAGATGCACTTGTTGAAGCAGAACAAGAAAGGAGAAGGGTTTTTGTTGGTCATTCTTTTTGGCCAACAGAAGTATTGAGAGATACAATAATCTTTGCAAGCATGATTATGGTAATATGCTTTTACTCATGGATTGTACCTCCTCCATTGCATAGTGCTGCTGATCCTTTTGCACAAGCTGGATTCGTATTCCCTGATTGGTATGTTTTATTTTCTTACGGATATCTAAGATGGGGAGAATATTTGCCTCAATACACTATACCTGCAGGACCTATTGGGGATTTCTTTGGTCAGCCATTCATTTACTGGAATGCTGCTTGGTGGGGTGCTGCAATAACAGGCATTCCGGTGGCAATTCTAGCATTACCTCCTTTCATTATTGGAAAAAGAGAAAAGAGAGGAGTTGAGGATCCTTGGTTTGCAAGTGCTGGTGCTGCATATTTGGCACATGTATGGTTCATATCTGTTTTCTCAATTAATATATTCTTAGAATTGTATGCGAAAGATTTGACTAACTATTGTTTTATAGATTCGCATCAGAACTTTCTCTGTGGCCGACAAGCACCTTGGACGGCCACGATTTTTAATGCAATACCTTGGATTTTAACGGCTATTTTCTTATTTGTAGTGCTTTATTTTGTAATCAGAAAGTTTTTACTAAATACTATGGGAGCCCGTGTCAATCCAAAGATTGGTAAACAAATTACAATTGGGACTTTAATAATAACAGTCCTCATTTCTACCGCGACATGGCCTATTTATGAAGGAGGTTTTTGGAACTATGGTGGGCTTGGTGCTATGGATAGTATATCTCAATTAGATGAGATGAAAGAACAACCAGAAGATACCTTAGTTCATTATGGTAAAGGAAATGTATGGGAGGCATGGGAAGATGAGTGTTTGCCTTATTCAGAAACCACTGGACTATCGGTATGGGACACTATTGAAGCAGAAGATTATGAAGATTGGTGTGTAATTACAGCTTCTAATTGGGTTAATTGGGGAATTTACCAACCAACTAAATATAAAATAATTGATTTTGCGGGAGTTAATGGGCACGCTGATCCTGAAACAAATAGGAATACTGCTGTGTCTGAATTCACATACAATGGCGACTCTAATAATCTCGAGCAGACAGTTTCCGAATCTAAAACATTCACTGTAGAAGACTTGGGAGTAGATAAAATTCCAACAGACATAGGATGTAACTTTAGAACATCTACTTATGGTGTTGGGACACACAGTCAGAGTATGAGTTTAGAAAACTCATTAGGAGAAAACATATGGAACATGGAAGGTAATTCTTGTACAACTGAAACAATTTATTTGGATTCTGGAGAATCATATATTTTACATTACAGTACAACTTCATCAGGAGTTAATGAAAGTGTTTCTATGATTACAGACTATAATGCAGTAGCATATCAACCGTTGATATTGGCTGAAGATGGTACAGCATTAATTAGAGAAGACAGTACTTTAACTATTGAAGAAATAGAAGAGATGGCAGTTAAAAATCCTACTTATCATAAAAATCCTAAAAGTCTCGATGCAAAATTGATTTATTCACTATTTATTCCCTGTCTAGGAGTAGGAGCAATGGTCTTCATGTTAATGCGTAGTATGGCAAGAGGATACGAATGGGAAATGAATAAGTGTTATGGTTGTGACTTATGTGATGATGCATGTCCTGTAAGATTATTTAATGCAGGCGATAAATTGAATATAATCTACAATACATGGAATAATGAAGATGATGGAGTTCCACTGTATTCATGCTTGACATGTAGTGCATGTACTAATGCATGCCCTCAATTAGTTGATTATGATTCATATGTTGATATTAGAAGGAATTTGATAGTAGGAGGACCTCCAGCTGCTGAAATACCGCATACCGTTTTACAAGCAGTATTAGCTGCAGAAGCAGATGAAGATGAAGCATTTATCTCGACGGAAGATTATCCGATTGATTCTAATGTTGGATATTACCCTGGTTGTGTAGATTATATCGACCAAGAAATGATTTTTAGTCATGTTAATGAAGGGACAATGAATCTTGGAGAAACTACAACTGCTGCTTTTACTCTATTTGAAGAACTAGGTCAAGAAGTGACATACTTAGGAAGAGATTTTCTAAAATGTTGCGGCCATGATCAAAAGTGGCAAGGATTAACAGAGGTTTTCGAGAAATTGAAACAGTATAACCAAAAGAAAATTGGCGAAAGTGGAATAGACACTTTAGTAACTTCATGTGCAGAATGCTTCAGAACGTTTGCTTTAGACTATGAATTAGATGATATGAAGGTCATGCACACTACTGAATATCTGACCGAGAAGGGTTTTGATATGGAATTACAAACTGAAGAAGATATTACAGTAACATATCATGACCCATGTAGAATAGGTAGGCAGATGAATATCTATGATGAGCCTAGGGACCTAGTCCAATCCGTAGACGGAGTCAGTCTTGTTGAAATGGAGCATAATAAAGAAGATGGATTGTGTTGTGGAGTATCAAGTATGATGTCATGTAATGAAAATAGCAGAGGTTTGAGATTACAACGTTTTGATGAAGTCAAAGCCACTGGGGCAGACATTATGTTGACATCATGCCCTAAGTGCGTTAGTCACTTCGAATGTTTGAAATTCGAAGGTGATCCTAGGCATGATTTCGAAATATTGGATGTTGTTAGTTTCTTAGCAAGACAAGTTAATGCCAAAAAAAATAATTAAGAAAAGGCCAGATAAGCAGAAAAAAGAGATAAAAAGGCATTAAATAAAATTCCTAATAATGTCATCTTTGCAACCTGTTTTTTTTGATAACCTAGCGCTGTTAGCCACAAAAAGAATCCAATCAATCCCCCACATGGAAAAGAAATCCATGCAACTTCTAAATTTAAAAAATATACCATTAATACCCATATAGATATACCCTGAAATAATCCAATCAAAGAAAGAGGATCTTTCCACCAGGGTACAAGGTATTTTTCCATAGCTATCCGATTGTTACAAGAGCAATGAAACTGACGATTATAAGCAGTAGCCTTCTCAACCAGTGCAAAGAGGAACGTGAAGTGACTGAAAAAAGCGACCTTGCTGCAAGGAGAAATACTGAGCAAAAAAGGATAAGGATGATGTTGAATGCAATGCGTTCAGAAGAAAGGGCAAAAATAAAAGGAGGTTTGGATACAGTCGCATGGGTAAAAGAAGAATTATGCATTGGATGTGATCAGTGCACAATTGTTTGTGATGATGATGCTATTGAAGTATACAAAACCCCAATGAAAAGTCCAATGATGGATGTTGATAACAATAAAAAAGCCAGAATATTAAGAGACCCATGTACAGGATGTAAGATATGTGTATTGGCGTGCCCAACAGACGCGATAATTATGATAGATAGGTGATATAATGGAAAAAAATAATCCACTAAGATTTGGAGCAGAGTTTGGACCTGAAGGAGTAGAAAATCCCACTGGAGTATCTTTATCTACATTCAAGACATTAGTATGGGTTTCTAATGTAGGGGGTTTGATATTATTTGCAATAGGTTTAGAAATAATGGTGGTACAACAATCATTCGGAATAGGTCTGGCATTATTAATAGCAGGAGTTATAATAGCATTATTTCCATCAAACTATGAAATAAGAGGGATGGAAGAAGATAATGACCTCAAAAATTATGGAGAAGAATGATGATATGTCAGAAATTTTAAATTATGGCATTAGGAAAATAGATACTCCACTAGGAAATATATATGCGATTTCCTCTGAAAAGGGAATTATCAAGATAACTTCAAAGAACCAAAATGAGAATGACTCAATCGGAAAGTTGCATCTTGATAAAACTGAAAAATGGTTTGATTCGTATTTTAAGGGTGAAGAGAATGAAAGACCTCCTCTAGATTTTCAAGAAATGACAGAATTTAGAAAAGGGGTTCTAAATAAATTGACAAAGGAAATTGGATTTGGAAAAATAATTTCTTATGGAGAATTAGCAATTTTATTGAAAAATGTAAGAGCTGCAAGGGCCATAGGAACAGCTTTAGCAAGGAATCCATGGCAGATTATCATCCCTTGCCATAGAGTTGTTAATAGCGATAAGAACATAGGCAATTACAGTGGCATAAAGGGAAATATGGGTAAAAAATTCCTTCTAAAGCATGAAGGTTGGAATATCTCTGAAAATAAGATACTAATTAATATCCCATGAATCAACGTCTTCCAATAAATCCATCAAGTTAGTTTTGTTGAAATTGGCATCTCTATCGGTTATGTGTAATGAATGAAATAATCTTATTCCTACTGCCATATCAGGTTGTTTTCTTAGGATATCGGATAAAATTCCATATTCTTTACTCCATTCTATGGCATGAGGAGTTAACTCTTCCATGAATGATGACAATAAACTAGGAGTAGTAGCAGTCCCTGCAGGCATCTTAGGTCTATCTGTAACTATTTTGGGTAATTTTGTTAATTTGGCTGCTTTACGTAGAGCCATCTTTTCTTCTTTATTGGAGACTTTCCAGTTTAGTGGCACTTTATATGACTCTTTACGATGTTTATAATTCAGAAATGGGACTCTAGCTTCTAAACCGAAAGCCATGCTATGACGATCAGCTAATCTTAATTGAAAGTTTGATAATTGACCCCTATCCATTTCGAATTGAAGAGCGGAAAGTAAATTTGAAAAATTATTCTCGTAGAAAATATTTTTGTTCCTCCATGGACATCCTAGTCCGGTAGGAATATCTAAATCTAGGGAAGTATTAGTATTATCTAACCTAGATTTGATTAAGTCATAGTGTGAATTTAAGTGCTTATATCTTTCATAACCCGCATGCAATTCATCGGCACCTTGGCCGCATAACCCAACAGAAACGTGCTTTGACATTTCTTGGAATAATGGCTGCCAAAAAAGAACTGAAATATCCAAATCTTCCCCATGCCAAGAAAAATTTGGTAATTTTTTATAGAAAACATCATTTTCTATAATCTTAGAATTAAATTTTAAATCAAGATGATTAGCGACTGATTCTGAAAAAATATAATCAGGATTGTCTTCACTGCCTGCCACAGTCCAGCATTCTGGGACATTGCTATTTGTGGCAATCGCAGAATCATGGGATAAAGCAGCAATCATACTTGAGTCAAGGCCTCCAGAAAGTACAACTCCTATTGGGACATCAGACATGAAGCGATCCTGAACTCCATATCGTAGACTACTGAGCAGTTTTTTAGAACCCGAAATAGGATCCCAATTTTTATCTGGAGATATTTTTTCTGAAGAAAATTTGCTAATACCTGTCAATACTGCTTTACCATCTGAATCTAATGACCATGTTTCAATTGTGCCAGGTTCTACTTGAGTAACTCCTTCGAATAGAGTCGTATTATCGATTGGGTATTCATAAGCAAGACGTGCATAAATAGCATTTATATCAGGTCTTCGAGAAAAATCAGGGTGTCGATAAAAGGCCTTTATTTCTGAAGCAAAAAGTAATGTCCCATCATCCAAAATAGTTCTAAAAAGTGGCTTTATACCCATTGCATCACGACTTAAAATTAATTCCTGTTTTCTAGAATCCCATAATGCGAATCCCCACATTCCATCAAGCTCTTCTATCCATGAATTATGAGATGTTGCAGGATTATTGATTTCTAAATAATTATCCGTTACACGTATGTAGCCGTTAAATTTACTTTCAGGTGGTTTAGAAAACTCAGGTTTAATTTGTGATGAATTCTTGTTCAACGCTAATATGACTTCTCCATCCCCACTTGTTCTCCAGGGGTAATTACGTATCTCGGACTTTAGTGATTTATAATTATATATTTGGCCATTTTGAATAAGTACTGAACCATGATCAGAACCTAAAGGTTGTTTTGAATTTTGTAAATCTACTATTGAAAGTCTTGCATGCCCAAGTGTAATTGAACCATTGGATATAATGTCGGAGAATATTTCCATTCCATTAGGTCCACGATGTGATAATGCCGAAAGCATGGAGCTTGCAACTGAAGTATCCGAATTGCCTAACAATCCAATAATGCCACACATAATGCTACCAATATTCAAAAATAAATAAACATATGCTTATCAAAATACAACTGATAAATAAGAATTAGAAAAATCTTATGAAAATAACCATGGAGACGAATGAGGCTAGACCCCATATTAGTAAATATACATTTTGCGATAATTCAGATTCACTATCTTCAGTAGCCATGGTCAACATTTAATCGGAGGTTAATTGCAATGTAAAGATGACGGGTAAATATCTACACAAAAGGCAATAATATCATTAATGCAGCCAGAGGGAATAAAATCATTGTAGCATTATCGTCAATATATTTCACTTGGGGGATTTCTCCAAGTACAGTCAAAGGCGCCAAAATAATAGATACCATGAGAGGCGTTTCTATCCATAAGCTGCATCCTAACCAAATTGAATATGAGCAAAATAATCCGACTATTATGGCCATTTTTATATCTTTTTTCTGTCTTTTAATCTCTCCCATTAAAGGATCTACAAATGTGAGGCCAAAAATAAGAGGAATTCCATACATACCAGATTTTAATCCATCATATTTTTGCTCTGGAACAATCAAAAATACTAGGGAAACAGAAAGAGCTCCCCATGCTAACGCCGAAATTTGATTTGTTTCGTATTCTCTTTGGCCAATAATCACCAATCCTGATTTTAATCTGATTGCTTCTATCAGTAAAATAGTTATACAAACCAAACTAACAAATTGCTGTGGATTGAGATTAAAAAATGATGCTATTTCGACTCCATTTTGATAATAAAGGAGAGGAATAATAAACATAGAAATATGAGTAAATCTACGAAATGCATGACCGCTAAATCCTCCTACGGAGTGAGAAACGTGATCTATAGTTAGATTATTAACTGATTTTTCATCCATCCTAATTCTCCATATGTGCCTTGTCAATAATATCCACTGCATCGTAGAGTGTTATACTTCCGGTAGATAAAGCGACAAGAAGTTCATTTAATCCATCATAATTCAAAAGACGGGAGTCCCACAAAGAAAGTAGTCTTTCTTTCTGTCTAAGAATTTCTCTTTCTGACGATTTTGGGCATTCGTCAATAGTAGAAAGTAAATCATCGATACCATCTCCATTTAATGCTGAAACGAGATGGGTAATGGTGGAGTTATTATCATTTAGAGATAATGAAGAATTTAATGAATTATAAGCTAACTTTGAATTGGGTATATCTGATTTGTTAACCGTAACTATATCAGCTAATTCTAAAATACCTGCCTTTTCGGCTTGTATAATATCTCCCCTGTCTGGTCCTTCGACTAATAGTATACGGTCTGCAAAGGCAACTATTCTAGTTTGAGATTGGCCAGATCCTACAGTTTCAATGATTATTTTTGACCACCCAGAAGCTGATAAAACATTTATCATATGTCCTATGAACAATGATAGCCCTCCAGGGTGGTTACGAGATGCAATAGATCTTATAAAAATTGATTCAGATTTTTCAGAACCCTGCATTCTGATTCTATCTGCTAAAAGTGCCCCTCCTGATTTTGGAGAAGATGGATCAACTGCTAAAACTGCTATTTTTTCTCCTTTCTTAATCCATCTAGATATTAAAGCACCTATTAGCGTAGATTTTCCAGCGCCTGGAGGCCCGGTAACTCCAAGCGTCCAAGGTTTTTGTACGGAGATATCAGGTTCAAATCCAGATTCTATTTTTGTAAGAATTTTGCCTAAGCTTCTCCTATCTCCATTTATAGCTAAATTTAGCAATTTGGACTCCATACTCAATTCCAATGCCACCCAATTTCTTCTCCAACTCCTGTTGGCTCTCCTCTTTCTTTTCTTTGAGAAACATCGATTAAGAAATTTATTATTTTTTCCGAGTGAGTACCTGGTCCAAAAATAGCCCTAACTCCTGAATCATATAATTTTGGATGATCTTTTTCAGGAATAATTCCACCTGCAAAAACAATAATGTCAGATAAACCAGAAATTTTCATTTCCTCACAAATTTTTGGTATTAATACTTCATGAGCCCCTGAAAGAGAAGAAAGACCTAATGCCTCAGCATCTTCGTCAATCAATATATTGATGATTTCTTCAGGAGTTTTTCTTATGCCTGTATATATTACTTCATGACCTCCATCTCTAAGAACTCTGGTAATTACTTTTGCACCTCTATCATGACCATCTAGTCCTGGTTTGGCTATGACTATACGCATATCTATCTGTGATGGCGAGGTCGTATCCTATTTTGAAACAACCGCAAGAGGATATATTTTGACAAACTTAGTCGGAATGCTCAAGGGCGTCCTTACTCAATGAAGGTTCAGAGATGTCCGGAGTAGATGAGCGAACTGAAGAGCTTCGGCGAAGAAAGGCCCGCTCAGAAGCAGGAGGAGGTCATGAAAGAATTTCAGCACAGCATGCTAAAGGTAAGATGACTGCAAGAGAAAGAATTCTACATTTGTTGGATCATGAAAGTTTTATGGAAATAGACTCACTAGTTGAGCATAGATGTCAAGACTTCAATATGGAAAGAAATATTATTCCTGGAGATGGAGTAATTTGCGGACATGGTACAATTAATGGCAAATTAGTCTACTGCTTCGCTCAAGATTTTACAGTTTATGGAGGATCTCTAGGCGAGATGCATGGGCTAAAAATATGTAAAATATTAGACATGGCAATAAAAACAGGAGCTCCGGTAATTGGTTTAAATGATAGTGGAGGAGCGAGAATACAAGAAGGAGTTGCCAGTTTAGGATCTTATGCAGAAATATTTTTCAGAAATGTTCGTGCAAGTGGAGTAATACCTCAAATCTCAGTCATAATGGGCCCTTGTGCAGGAGGGGCAGTTTATTCTCCTGCAATAACTGATTTTGTCATAATGGTAGATAAAACCTCTCATATGTTCATCACAGGGCCCGAAGTGATAAAAACTGTAACAAATGAAGAAGTAACCTTTGAAGACTTAGGAGGAGCAAGTACTCATGCATCTAGATCGGGAGTTACACATTTTACTGCAGTAAATGATCAAGAAGCCTTAGAACTAGTACAAGAATTGATAGGTTATTTGCCCAGTAATAACTTAGAAAAAGCACCTACAAGGAATAGTCAAGATCCTCATGATAGATTGTGTAATATTTTAGACTCAATAATACCTAATGACTCCAGCTTACCCTATGATATCAATGAAGTAATTGAAGAAGTATTAGATGACGGGGCATTTTTAGAAGTTCAATCCGATTATGCACCCAATATAGTAATTGGTTATGGTAGACTAGGTGGACATACCGTAGGAGTGATTGGTAATCAGCCTAAATTTCTTGCAGGTTGTTTAGATATTGATGCTTCAACCAAAGCAGCTAGATTTGTCAGATTCTGTGACTCTTTCAATATACCATTAATTACATTTGTAGATGTTCCAGGTTTTTTACCAGGCGCAAGCCAGGAATGGGGCGGAATAATACGTCATGGTGCTAAATTACTTTATTCGTATGCAGAAGCAACAGTACCAAAACTTACTGTAATAACTAGAAAGGCATATGGAGGAGCATACGACGTTATGTCTTCAAAACATATTAGAGGCGATTACAATATTGCTTGGCCAACTGCTCAACTTGCAGTCATGGGTGCCAGTGGAGCGGTACAAATAATCCATCGTAAAAGAATATCTAATTCGGGAAATCCTGAACAAGAAAGAGAAAGATTAGTTGAAGACTATAATGAAACCTTCGCTAATCCTTACCGCGCTGCATCACTAGGATATTTAGATGATGTTATTCAGCCAAGAGAAACAAGAATGATGTTGATTAAAGCATTAGGTGCTTTATTGGAAAAAGAAGAAGTAAGGCCTTCTAAAAAACATGGGAATATACCACTATGAGGTTATTAAATGAGTGATTTAGAAGATAAATTGTTAGCTGCAGCCATATCTGCAGTATTATTTTTTGAGCCTAAAGAATCGATAATTAAAATTTCTTCAGGGAGAAAAAAAGGTAGTTTATGGTTTCAAGAACATACTAGGGCAATTATGGGTGAGACAAGTTTATCAAATGAGAGAAGTAAAAGAAGTGTGTTAAGGTGATGTAATATGACTGAGAAGAGAAAAGTCATTGTAGATGACGAAGAATTCGAAGTAGAATTAGAAAAGAAAGGTACTTCTTGGCAGGTAAGAATTAAGGATAAAGAATTCCTAATAAAGGTAGAAGGAGAAAGAAATAAAATTTCTAAAGAAAATAAGAGAAAGAAGAAAGTCAGAGTTGGGAATGGGACGGTATCATCAAGCATACCTGGGAAAATAATCTCACTGAATGTTGGCGTTGGTGATGAAGTAAAAGAAGGAGAAGTATTAGCAATTTTGGAAGCAATGAAAATGCAGAATGAAATAGTTGCACCAATAAAAGGTATAATTAAAAAAATTAATTGCGCCAGCGGAGATAGTATTATTGCAAATACTCCATTAATAATCATAGAAGATAAAAATAGGTGAGAATGCAATGAAAGAATGTAGTTTCCCTAAATGTTCGGAAAAAGGAGTTAAGAAAAGTAGATTATCCATAAATGGTTTTCTAGTTTCTAGTGGTAAAAAGGCATATTCATTTAGAGAAGCTTACCAACAATTTCATTATTGTAAAAAACATCATGATAAATTAATGCAAGAAGTATGGAATCGTGTCAGAACTACAGATCAGAAAGATGATGACCATGTAGCACCAACTTCAGTATGATTAAATTAATCCTAAAGCATCTTCTATCCTGTTCAATTCAGGACCGGTCGAACCAGAGCCTACTAATGCATTTGAATCACTAGAAGTGCATCCGGCGCCAACGAATGGTGACCCAAAAGTAACAGTACCTACCATTAATGGTACATTAAGCGTAGATTCTATTATTTCAACTTCTTTAGGCGTAATATCCGGATGTGATAAAACGCCCTTATTATTTGCAACTAGTAGACTCCCAATTGATTCTTGGTGAGCAACTGTAGTTCTCATTGATTTTACCCCTAATACATCTTCAATCATTTCTAAACCAGAATCTGGCACTATAGGACTAACTATAGCACCAAAATCATTACATTCGATTAAATTTCCTGCTGCATTTACTCCGCTTTGCATGACAACCACATCTCCAAAACTAGTTAATTCGTCTAATTCTGATTCAAATGCGATATCCGCTACTGCAAGGCCTTTTTTATTACCTCTTAAAAGGCTGCCAAGTAATGCAGATCCTCCTACTAAAAAAGGGTGCATTTCCATTTCAAAGGCTTTCTCTAGAAGTGTTATTGATTGAGTATCTAAAGAACGAGGATAAAAAAGAACATCCCCAATAACAGAAAGATGTACTCCTACTTGAGAATGACCGAATAAATCTCCCGTAGTTATAGTAATATTATCATCTCCCTTATTTTAGTTATTTATGGCTATCGCATAGATAGATGTAATGTTTGCGGGGAGATAAGAAAAGGCACAACGACGAACTTTTCCG
>QQRX01000021.1:0-14537 GCA_003602595.1 Candidatus Poseidoniales archaeon
CCAGCAGGCGTAATATTGGATGCAGCAGCTGGATCTGGGGTACAATTAATTGCATTAACAAAAGGGCTGAGGAGGCCTGCATTGGGTATTGAAATTGAAAAAGAAGTGGCAGTATTATGTGCTGCAAACATGTATGTCACCTCTGACAAAGATGATATTCAGAGAACGATGGATAGGGTGCTTATTGGCGATGGGACTAAAGCAGGAGAAGCGATGAGTATGTTTTGGAAAAGTTTACGTGATTCTGGTACAAGAGCTCATCCTCCAATAGCGATGCTACATTTAGATCCTGCTAGACCGAGAGATGCACAAAATCATCACATAGAAGAAATGAAACCTCCACTTAAAGAATTATTATATTCCTGGAATGAATATCTACAAATTGGGCCTAGGGGGCCTGCAATTTTATTGGATTTGTCTCCTAGATTAGACGGACAACAAAGAAATATGGTTAATTCTCTATTAGAAACTACTTTCCCGGGAGTCCCAAGAACTTGGGAATGGTTGAGCCAGGGAGGAGGTAGGGTTGACAGATTGTCAGTTTGGATTGGATCNATTTCTTCAAAAAATAGCCATAGATGTATTAGAGTAGGCAGAAAGAACATAATGGCTAAAATTGAAGGCTCTCCAGAGATATCCAAGATTGTTAAACTAAACTCCCCGCCCCCATACGGTTCTTGGATTTCTGTAATTGATGCTTCTTTGGTAAAAAGTGGATTGCAAGAATCCTGGGTAAAAAGGGTAATGTCTCCTAATTGTGGATACTCTTGGCTAAGAGTAGAAGGGAGGCGTCCTCTTATTATACATACAGAACCTCTATTAGATATCGATGAGGTTTCAGAATTTGTAGTTTGTAGTGGTAAAGTTGTTCAACACAGATTGACCCCTCCAGAATTGAGGACTATAGGTCAAGTAGCTGCTGCTGCAGGCAGACATGGGATAAACAAAATTACACTAAGGTGCAATATTGATCCAGAAGATCACCCAAAAATACAACGTAGATTAGATGCTGAATTAAAAGGAAGTGATGGTTCAAAGGCTTTTATGATAGACCTTGAATTAGATAGAGGATCTACAAATCACCTACTGTATGTTGTATGTAAAGAAGAAAAATAAATCAAAAAGTCCTATCATTAGTCATCCGTTCCTTTCAAATAAGAATGGTAAGTCGCGGAGATGCCCATAGGGCCACTGGAAACAGTGAACACGGGGGAACCGGAATGGCTAAGATTGATGAATCCAAGTTAGGAGATGATTTCTCTTATATATTTAGAATAGCAGAAAGTGACATAGATGGTCTTAGTCCCATATCTATTGGTTTAACCTCGATTAAAGGTATTGGCCTTAGAACATCGCAACAGATTTGTAGATTATCGGGAATAGATGGTAAAAAGTTAGGAGGTCTATTAACTGCTGAAGAAAAAGATTCACTAAGATCTACTATCGATGATTATGCAACTATTTCACCATGGTGGTTAATGAATCGTCAAAGAGATTTAGAAAGTAATGAGGATGCTCATTTAGTCTCACTCGAGGTTAAATTAACACGTGATGATGATATTGCTAGACTCGCTGGGATGAAAACTTACAGAGGTATGCGCCACAGGAGTGGACACAAAGTTCGTGGTCAAAGACTCAGGGCTAATGGTAGATCTGGTGCCACCCTTGGGGTTCAAAAGAAAAAGTAAATAGGTGATGATAAATGGGTGATCCAAAATTTTCTAGATCTAAAACACAAACACCAACTCATCCTTGGAGACAAGCAAGAATTGACGAAGAGCATGCACTTAAAGAGAAATATGGACTTAAAAAAACTGGTGGTATGAAAGAAATTTGGAAAGAAAGAACAAGTTTACGAAGATATAGAAACCAGGCAATGAAACTAATTGGTAGAGTAGATACTTCAGAAGGTCATTTCGCTAAAGAAAAAGAGCAGTTGATTTCTTCCTTAACAAGAAAGGGTTTACTTCCTGAGGGCGCAAGTGTTGGAGATGTACTCCAAATTGATATCGATCAAATGCTTTCAAGAAGGTTACAGTCTGTTGTTTACAGGCGTGGTTTAGCGCCAACAATGAGATCTTCTAGACAATTAATTATGCATGGCCATATTTCAATTGGTGAACAGAAAATGACTGTTCCTGGTTACCACATACTAAAAGAAGAAGAAGAATTACTACAATATAATTCAAACTCTCCGTTTACGGATGAAAATTCTATTTTTCGCCAAGAATTAGAAAGGTTTAGAGTTGTAGAAACTGATGAAGAAGAGGAAGATTATGTAGAAGTAAGGGAAGCCACTGAAGAGTTTATAGAGAAAATTAAAGCTGATTCAGAAGATGCACCAACTATAGAAGATACGATTCCAGAGGAGGATAATAAATAATGAGTCATAAAGCGATTCTACACATATACAGTACGTTCAATAATGTACTAATCACTGCTACTGATCTCACTGGATGTGAAACTATATGCAAAGTATCTGGAGGAATGGTTACCAAAGGAGGTAGTGATTCTGGAGGACAATTTGCCGCAACAAGGGCTGCAGAAAGAATTGCAGAAATGCTGGCTGAAAAGAATTTCAATCAAGTGATTGTAAAATACAGAGGTGCTGGAGGAAATAGGTCGAATAATGCTCCTGGTGCTACAGCCGCAATTAGGGCTTTGACTAGGGCCGGAGTACAAATAACACGTATAGAGGATGTTACTCCAATTCCAACAGATGGTACAAAAAGTAAAGGTGGAAGACGTGGAAGGAGAGTATGAGGTGATAATATGGTTAAAGTAAAAATTATCAATGAAAATTTAAACAGTATAAAAATTCTATTTACAGAAGCTGATAGGTCGTTGTTAAACGCTATTAGAAGAACTTTAATGGTAGATACACCTAAAATGGCTATTGATACAGTAAGATTTGAGTTAGGACTAGTAGAACAAGATGGAGAAACTTGGGAAAGTACTGGCCCTATTCCTGATGAAACTGTAGCTCAAAGACTGGCAATGATACCAATAGTTACACGTCATGATGATTTTTATTTTCAAGATATGTGCCCTTCATGCAAAGATTTGGTAGAAGATCAAAGAGGTTGTCCTCAATGTTCTGTAATTTATGCTTGTAAAGCATTTGGAACAGAAGAGGGGAAAATGATATATGCTGGAGATATGAAGCCAATGGGTGATGATTCGCTAAGTATCATTGATGAATTTAAGGAAATACCTATTACTAAATTATTCAAAGGTCAGATGATTGAGTTCTTTGCTACCGCTATCATGGGAAGAGGTCGTGATCATACAAAATGGTCGCCAGTATGTGGTGTTTCGTTTACATCAAGAAAAGTAGGAGTTATAAAAAATAAATCTAAATCAAAGATTCTTTGGGATCTAGATTTAGAAATTACAGAAAAGGATTTCAAAAATGGTAAATTAGAAGATATAGAAAAAGTTGCAATTCTTGAAAGAGAATTACATCATGTTGGAGAAGGTACAGAAGAAATGAGAGAATTTCAAGATGCGATTGTTATTGAAGAAGTTCCCGAAGAATTCATACTATCTTTTGAAACAGATGGTTCTATGACTCCTCGTGTCGCTTTTGAAAAGGCCACTGAAGAGTTGTCTGCTCGTTTTGAGAATATATCTCAAGATATTGTATCTGCTCTTAATTAAGAAAGACTTCTTGTCTGAAAGGGTTGTAGCAAATATATGACTGTGAAACTTGGAAGGGGCGAGTGTGGCGGTCACGTTACATTATTTTTTGCGATAATGGATAAATCGAAAAAAATAGAGGAGCAGGGGAGTTATGGTGCAGGACTTTGTTTAAAAAATGGCGTAGAAGCCATTGCAAGAGGAGAAGAAGGTGATTTTAAGCTTAAGATAAACTATCTTGATGGAGATGGAGATGATGAACTTTATGAAGAAGTGATTAAAATATTATTTGATGAGATACCTGAGATTGGTGACTATTCTTGGGAGTTGAATATCAAAATGTCATTACCAGTTTCTCAAGGCTTTGGAATGTCTGGTGCAGGAGCTGTTGCTGCTGCCAGTTCATTTCAGAGGGCTTTAGGTATTGCACATGAAGAGAGTCGTAGAAGATCATATTTGGTTGCTCATAAAGTAGAACGCATTAGATCTACTGGACTAGGGGACATTACTGCATTATCTGCGGGGGGTGTAGAAAGAAGAGTAGCAATAGGTTCTCCTTACAGTGGTGAAAAACTAAATTCTGGACCAGGTAAGGCAGAAGGATGGTTTGAAGAGATGCAGTTGATATTAGCTTGGAAATCAAAAATTGGAAAGCATACGTCAAGTTACATTGACAATTTGGATTGGAAGGAGAAAATAACTTCTTCGGGTAGAAAGGCAATGAAAACGATAATTGAAGGGACTTGGGATAGGAGTCGTTGGCAGGAATTAATTGAATCGGCAGAAAAATTTGTTATTGATAGTGAGTTGATAATGGATTCTAAAAGAAATGAGTTACTCTTTGAATCTAATAATTTGATTAAAGATTGTGGTTTAGAAGAATATGTGGTTTCCTTACTCTGTATGCTGGGAAAAAGTATAGTTATAGTACCAAAAAATTTAGATTTGAATAATTTTGAAACCGATAAAATATTAGATAAATTTAATGAAGCTGGTTTTGAAACGATTTTAACTAATTTATCTAATAATTCATAGATTTTTATCATTAGAGGTTTTTTCATGGAAATCTGCAAGTGGTTTTAAGTTCAAAGGACTTGAATCAAGTTGGATTGCTCCATTTAATTGTAAACTCTGACAAAAACCATGACGATAAACAATGGCACCGTGGCCATATTCTTTGACATATCTATCTACTTGCTTCTGTGTTTTCTTTTTAGGGAATTTTAAATCGGCACCAAAAAAATGTTTGGCATCTATCCAAGCGCATGGTATGCCATTTATTCTAACATCATCAAGAAGTAATAAATCTGGAGTAATCACTGCTCTTCCTTCAGATTTTTTTTGTTCCTTGAGAAGTTCTTCTTGTCGTCTAAATCTAATGCCCAGAGATGAAAAATAATCACATAATATTTCTTCAAAAATTTCAGCTGCAGATTGAGTTTCGGATTGGTTGACGGAACTCACTTTATCGTTTTCTTCAGCTAATTTAAATTCTTGCCTATCCCTTTTATTTAGTCTGTTAGGAGATTTTAGAGTTTCTTTTATTTTATTTTTAGACCACCCGCGCCCGGTTAATATGGCTCGAAAGGTATTAACTGGAGGAGCATCAAACTTTTTTGAAAGGGAAAGCACGCCTTGGCCTGCGTCATATCTACTTCTCAATTCATTAGAACGTCCCATTAATCTTCCATGAGAATAAACGCTTTTTTCCTGATTTAATGCTGATCTTAAAGAGAGTGCTTGCTCAAGAGAAATAGAAAGATGTTCTATTTTTTCCGCTATTTCCGATACACGCTTCTCTGGCAGCCACCCAAACTCCCCTGGAAGACAGACTAATTCACCAACAGTTTTTTGCATTGATTTGGGAATTCCATTAGTAATCCACTCTAATTCAATTGTCTGAGGAGGAGGGTCTATTAGACTAGGTATGCCTTTTGGAAGAGGATCTATATCGAATCTAGAAATTGCTCTCTCTATTGATTCTTTGTTATCGAGGTGAATTGATCTGTTCTTAGAAGAATTTTGAATTTGTTCTTGACGTGCCCGGCTGCGTCGTCTATCGCGATTATTTTTTGGCTCAGAACGATTGGTCAACATATGTGGGATATTTAGTAAGTCCATGAACCCACCGAAGGAAAAAGAAAAAATCTCAGATATAATTACGCAAATGACATTCCTGGATCTAATGGGAAAGCTACTTTTGCCTTTCCTGCAACATCTTCGCCTTCTCCTACGGAATAGATAGATATTGACTTTAAATCCAATTCTTTCAGTAAAAACTCCTGATTAGATTTCAAAAATTCCGATTCATTCAATGAAGACTCTATAAGTTTCTTATCATTATTTGACCATGTAAATACTCTTCCTCTCTTTTTTTTACTCCCAATGGTCAAACTATTCCATGTTTGGAATATTTCTGCTCTAAATTCATCTTTTCCAAATATTGATAGTGATTTTAGATAATTTGTCCCTTCTTTTTTGAAATTAAAATTCTCTTTCTGTAATTTAATTACCTCTTTAGCTAAATTTCTTTTCCATTCCGGAGAGGTTTGGATAGTTAAGGTAGTAATTTTCTGATTAGAATGTCGCTGAGCTAAACCTTTGACATTTCTAGCAGAATCTATTACGCCTCTAAGATATTCTTCTTGGGCCAATATGTAGGAATCATCTTCATGTTCAGTTATTTCAGGCAAAACATATGATGCTAAAAGTCCATCTTCATTCAATCTATGCCAGAATTCTTCTGCAACATGCGGTGTAACTGGAGATAGCATGGGTAACCATCCTTTGATGAATAATTTAGCAATTGTGTAATTATTTCCTCCTCTTCGACAATACCAAGACCAGTCGGAAAGCATTGAAAAATGACTTAACATTACACCTTCACGAATTCCAACATTGGACATTGATTTTATCCATAAAACTTGATTTTTGCGTAATTTAGACAAAAGCCAATTATCTATTTTACTTTCTACTTTTTTCATATTTAACCCGTTATTTATAGCTTCAACTATTGAATTCATTTGTCTATTGTTAGCCTCTAAAACACTATCAGACCAATCCATACCTGCTTCAGGATTTGCACCAAATAATATGAACAATCTTACAGTATCTGCACCGTATATTTCTATCATATCTCCGGGACTAACTGTATTGCCAAGTGATTTGCTCATCTTTGAGGATCGAGAATTTAATTTATCATTACAAGTGGGACATGATTTATCAAAATAATCCACATGATAATCTATATTACATCTAGAGCAGAATGGTGTTGGAGAATTTAACATACCTTGGCAGACCAATCTTCCAAATGGTTCACCAGTAGAAATTAACCCTGCGTCTCTTAGAATTTTAGTAAAAAAACGTGCATAAAGAAGGTGCATGACTGCATGTTCAATACCTCCAATGTACAAATCTATTCCGCCTTCCATCCAATAATCAGTAATTTCTTTATCAAAAGGAGATTGATCATTATTAGAATCACAATATCTCATAAAGTACCAAGAAGAGTCATAAAAAGTATCCATCGTATCAGTTTCCCTTCTTGCCATTTTACCGCAGTCAGGACAAGTAACATTTACAAAATCAGAATGTTGATCCAAAGGATTACCTCTTTGATCTTCTGTGAACACAACATCCAATGGAAGTTCAACTGGTAAGGATTCTTTTGGCACTGGAATTACTCCACATGAATCACAATGTATCATAGGAATTGGCGTTCCCCAAAATCTTTGTCTTGATAAAAGCCAATCTTTGAGTCTGTATTGTGTAGTTCCTTCTCCTGATTGTTCCTTCTTTAATGCTTCAATAACAACGTTTTTTGCTTCTTCACCGGATAATCCATCAAATCCATCAATTGGCGAATTAACCATCGGACCATATCCTTCAAATGCTGAAGTAAGTAATTCTTCAGGATTGTCACTTTCTTTTGCTACCAATACCCTTCTAATTGGCAAATTATATTTTTTAGCAAAGTCATAGTCTCGCTGATCATGCCCTGGAACTGCCATGACTGCTCCGGTACCATATGAAGATACTACGAAATTTCCAGCATATATGGGGACTTCTTCTTTACTTAATGGATTAATAGCATACTTTCCAAGAAATACACCTTTTTTATCTTTTAACATATTTATACGTTCAAATTCTGACATTTTTAGACATTCTTCTTTTAATTTTCTCCAATCTAATTCCCATTCAGTGTTCTTACATAATTCCTCACATAATGGGTGTTCTGGTGATAGAGTAACGAATGTGACACCAAAGATTGTATCTGGCCTTGTAGTAAATACACCAATTTTTGATTGATGATCCCGTATCATAAAATCTATGTTTGCACCATGAGACCTTCCAATCCAGTTTCTTTGCATTGTTTTTACATTTTCAGGGAATGTGATATTATCGAGTTCATCGAGTAATTCATCAGAATAATCGGACATTTTAAGAAACCATTGTGACATGTCTTTCTGAATTACTTCTAACCCACATCTCCAACAACGATTATTCTTCACTTGTTCATTTGCTAAGACTGTATCACATTCATTACACCAATTAACTGGTGCAGATCTACGCTCAACCAAACCCCTTTCGTTAAACATTAAGAAAATTTCTTGATTCCAGCGATAATAATTGACATCGGAAGTTGCTAAAAATCTATTCCAGTCATATGAATATCCCATTCTTTCTTGATCTTGTCTGATACTGGCAATATTTCTATGTGTTACATGGTGAGGATGTCCATTTTCTTTTTTTGCAGCATTTTCCGCAGGCATTCCAAATGAATCATAACCCATAGGATAAAGTACATTTTTCCCCATTAAACGTTGAAACCTAGCCATTGAGTCTCCTATGGAATAATTACGCACATGACCCATATGCATATTTCCAGAAGGATAAGGGAACATTTCTAAACAATAGAATTTGGGTTTGGATAAATCTATTTCCGAATCAAAAACTTTGGCTTTAGCCCATTCCTTTTGCCAATGTAATTCAGAATTTTGGACATCATATATCATTTTATCATCCTCAATTATTAATTTTTAATAGACCAAATAACTTATAATTTTTTTATTAATTAAAAAAAGATTAGATGCTGGGGCGTAAACAGTCATTCTTAGCAAACCCGTCCACATATTATATCAGATTTGAACTATCCCCCTTTGATTACACCATCAAACCTATCTCCGATAGTCTTCTGGGTCTATTTATGCTAAGAGACGGAGAGTTTGATATTAATATCAGAAGTGATGGTATAGAAGTCTGGGTCACCAAGATGGGGGATTTTATGAATATGAATACTGCTATCATTGATAGAACTAATAAAGTAGTTGCAATAATTGACCCATTTGATTCAGAAAGGTGGTTTAGTGTACTAAAAAGTGAGGATTTATGTCCAACACATTTACTATATACACATACTCACAGAGACCATACTTGGGGATACAAAAAGATGTTAGAATTAGTACCAGATATCCAAGTTTTTGGACATGAAGATGCTGATATGAGTGATTTTGTTCATGGTGAATTATTTGGCAAGGTGGACTTTACACACAAATGGGATAATGCACCAAATAGTACCATAGAATGGTCTGAAGGAGGAATCATACTCAAAGTAACTCATTCTCCAGGGCATGCTCCAGGGCATGTTACATTTCATGGTCATGGAATATATCATGCTGGAGATTTATTATTTACAGCATATTCTGGAAGAGTTGATTTGCCTGGAAGTGATCCATCTGCACAAATAAGTAGTTTGAAAAATGCACGTAAAATACTTAGTTCGTTGCCTGAAGACTGGCGTCTAATACCTGGCCATAGATATGAATGGATCGATGGTACAACTCCTGACTGGGTAACTATCAAAGAGATACTCGAGAACAATTTTTCATTAAATGATAAGAGCGTTACTTCTTCTTTCTCTTGAGTAGTTTTGTGATTATTTTACTTTCTTTTTCTAATTGCAAATCTGTATTTTCTTCTCTGATTTTCTTCAGAGCTTTTATTGGAATCCAGTCATCAGGTATTAATCTCCAAGGAGTAACCCTTGAGAGTATTCCCAATAATATATGGCTTCCTGGAATCATAAACACACGCAAAGGAGGTATTAATACACTTAAGGTAGCCAAATCGTTTTGTACTTCTTTTCTGCGCTTTTTTGATATTTTTCTTCCTATTGCAATGTTTGCAAGAGTTTCTGATGTATTTTTAAAATGCTCTGCAGAAATTTTGGAGATATCCCATGCCTTTTCTATCGAATTACCCCATTTACTAGGATTTTTTGCAATTTCATATATCTCATTTTGAGAATTTTCAGGAAGTCTTCTATATGTGATATAGGTAGTAGAAAATATCCAAGTAATCATGCGGAAAGAATTTCGAAGCCAATTAACAAATCTTCGCATGCTTTTCACTCAGTCTTATCCTTCCTTTCTCTATTGATACCTAAAACATTTACTGCCTTTTCAACACTGCCGGCTGGTATCTGCTCTTCCTTTTCCAAAGCAGATAATGCGCCTAAAACAATATTATTGGTATCTATTTCAAAAAATTCCCTTAGTGCCTCTCTTGTATCGGAACGGCCATATCCATCGGTCCCCAAAACAATAAATTGTCCACCAACCCATCTTTGAATCATTTCAGGTACTGCCGAAATATGATCAGAAACTGCAACGGTTGGTATATCATCTCCAAAACAATTTTCAACATATGATTTTTTAATATCGTGAGGGAATAATGTATTATTACGCTGTACATCAAGGCCTTCTCTTCTTAATTCACCGTAGGATGTTACAGACCAAACTTCCGAATCTATATCAAAATCTGATTTCAATAAATTATGTGCATCTATAACATATTTCAATATTGGACCAGAGCCGAGTAGTCTAACTATGGTATTACTTTTATCTTCAAATTCAATTAACTTATACGCTCCTTTAATTATTCCTTGATCTACTCCGTGAGGTTTAGGGGGTTGTTGTTGATTTTCGTTGTATAACATGATGTAATTAAAAAAGTCTAGTTCTTGACCCCACATTTCATCTATACCATTCCTGATGATTGTTGATAATTCATATGCATAAGCAGGATCCCAAGCTTTACAGGATGGCACAGTTGATGCAATAAGAAGGCTATGTCCATCCTGATGTTGTAACCCTTCACCATTTAGGGTTGTTCTTCCTGCAGTTGCACCCATTAGAAAACCTCTGGCACGTGCATCAGCAGCACTCCAAATTTGATCTGCAACTCGTTGGAAACCAAACATCGAATAGAATGTATAAAACGGTAATGTGGGAGTATTGGCATGTGAATATGAAGTAGCACTAGCAATCCATGATGCTATAGCATTAGCCTCTGATATTCCTTCTTCAAGAATCTGACCTGCTTTTGATTCTTTATAATTAAGAAGCATTTTATGATCTACAGGAGTATAAATTTGGCCTTGGTGAGAGTATATTCCAAATTCACTGAACAACGGATCCATACCAAAAGTCCTACCTTCATCAGGGATAATTGGAACTACTTTATCTCCTATGTCTGATTTCATTATTTTTCTTAATAGTCGGACAAAGGCCATTGTGGTTGATACCTTTTGACCTTCTGGTGTTCCTTCGTTAAAATCAGAATAAAGATCATTATCTGGTAAATCAATTTCTATTTTTGGTACAGTTCTAGATGGTAAAAATCCACCTAATTCATTTCTTTTTGAAATCAAATAATTATATTCATCTGAATCTTTGTCTAGGGGATAAAAGGGACTATTTTCCAATTCTCTTTCTTCAATTTCTAAACCTAATCTTTCCTTGTACGCTGATAAGTCCTCTAAGCTCATTTTCTTTTTTTGATGTGTCGAATTTCTCCCTTCGAAGGAATCTATCCCCCAACCCTTTACTGTATGTGCTAATATTACTGCTGGTCCTTCAGCTGCTTCTGCTGTTTTATATGCAGAATATACTTTGAGAGGATCATGTCCTCCTCTTTTCAACCCTGAAATTTCAGAATCAGATAGTGAATTACCTATTTTAACCAATTTTTCATTACCAGAAAAAAATTCTTCACGAAACTTGGATTCATCCAGTGTACTCATTCTTTGCCAATCGCCATCACTTATTTTTTCCATTCTCTGTAGAATTATTCCCCTTTCTGAGGATTCCAATAATTTATCCCAACCAGAATCCCATAATACCTTAATTACCGTCCATCCTGCTCCTCGGTACAGTCCTTCTAGTTCTTGGATTATACTTGAGTTGCCTCTCACTGGGCCATCTAATCTTTGTAAATTACAGTTTACTACTACAATTAGATTATCTAATTTCTCCCGACCTGCGACTGCAATTGATGCGATGGCCTCGGGTTCATCCATCTCGCCATCGCCTAAAAATGCAAAGACTCTACTTTCTGATGTGTCTGCTAACTCCCTCGTGTGAAGGTATTTCCAAAATCTTGCATGCATTACAGCACCTAATGGCCCTAAACCCATCGAAACTGTAGGATATTCCCAAAAATCTTTCATTAATCTAGGATGAGGATATGAAGATAGTCCATCATTAAAAGATTCTTGACGGAAATTAATTAATTGGTCTCGAGAAAGTCTGCCTTCCAAAAAGGCTCTAGCATAAATTCCAGGACTAGAATGCCCTTGAATGTACAATGCGTCCCCTATTCCGTTGGAATCTTTGCCTCTAAAAATATGATTAAAACCGACTTCATAAAGAGTAGAACTAGAAGAATATGAAGATATATGTCCACCAATACCATCTATCCTCCTATTTGCATCAGAAACGATTAACGCTGCATTCCATAATATTGTATTTTGAATTTTATTCTCTAATTCTAAATTACCTGGATATGGTATTTGTTGATTAATTGGAATTGAATTTAAGTATGGTGTTCTAGATATTTTATGTATTGGTATAGAAAGTAATTCAGCTTCTATCATCAACTCATGTAGTAGCATTCTTGCCCTTTCTGGTCCATGCTCAGTAAACACTGTACGAAGTGATTCTAACCATTCATCTGTTTCTTCTTCATCTAAATCAGGAAGATTTTGATGTGGTTTATAATCTGACATAAGTTCACCTTGGCGTTATTTTTAATGTATGGGGTTGTCACTTAGATTTCAAATGTTATATTAAAGTAGAATACAAATATCAAATAATATTTAATAAGTAACAATGATGTAATGTTCTTATTCCAGAAATAGTTATTGCTGAATCTCCTTCTATGTATCTCTCACCATTCCATTCTTTGACTATTCGGAGAACTGTTCTATTACCAGGAATATTATTTGGATCAACCTTTAATTCTATACATATTGGACCTCCCTCTGCTATCCAATTCAATACAGCATTGGTACATAATCGTGCAATGCCGTGCTGTTGCTCAGAACTACGAACCCAATATCCCAGATTCCAAATTGCCTTACCTGATCTGGTGATTCTGTCAAACCCAATCAATCCAAGTACAGTATCATCCCAAGGACGTATTATTATCCAATGATGAAGGAGTCCTTTACGACCTTTACTTTCTGTATCTTCTATGAAACTATATATTTGAGATTCAAAGGGTTTTTCTGTAACTATCCAAGGCATTGCCCAGCTTACTTCTGGCCAAGTTTCTTCGAATGCTTCAATCAAACCTAGAGCATAGTTAGTTGATGCAGGTCTTAAAATAAGATTATCATTAATCCTGATTGATGATGTAATCCTGCGCATCTCAGTATGACGCAGGTGTTATTGTACATCATACCTATGTAAAAAATTAAATTTTCTAAGGGCGTAATTTTTGCTTCGCTTGTATTACATTAGGGTCTCCAGGTAATGAACTTATAGCAGTCTTAAGCATTTTATCAACTGCGTTTGGCCTACCTATTGTATCCAAAAGTTTACCAATAGGATAAATAAGAGTGGTTTGATTACCCAAATGTGGCCCTACTTCATCAATTAATACAGTAGCTTGTGCTATATTTTTATCGATTGCTGCTCTCATTGCCGCAAGTACCTGCTCTTTAAGATTAGAAAAATCCCACTCTTCTTGTTGTGTCCAAGGCCAATATGTAATCTGTTTATCTGGTGTAGAAAGAGTATCGTTTGCCTCAGATAAGGGCATAATAGGTGCTGAAGGTAAAACTATTTTTTCCTCTTTATTTATAGTTTCTTTAACTGGTTTTGATTCTATTTCTATTGAAGGTAACAATGGTGGTAAATTTACGGGTGCTGAAGGCAATAGTTGTTCTGACTGAGATGTTGCGGTGATTACAGAATCTTCCTTTTTCGGTTCTTTTATTGGCTCAGTAACTTGTGTTGTTTCTTCTTCATAAAATGATTCTTCATAAATATCTACGACGCCATCTCCGTCGAAATCTGCTGGTTGAAGTATTTCGATATCATCAATATCCTCAGAAATATTCTGAGCTTTCGTTATCTGTACGTTATCAGGTGTACCCGAAGTGGGTTGAATAAGAGCTATGGGTTCATTAGTTGGTTCTTCCAGTTCCTCGGGTTTTTCATCTGGTATCTCAAATTTAGTTGAAAGGGCAGGTGCATCTTCTGGTTTAAGTTCATAATCTTCTTCTATTTCTTCTTGGTTGGAAGGTAATTCAATAGTAGTATTAGCCATAGCAAAGTTAGGCTTACTGCTTAGTATAACTGAATCTTCTTCAGAATATTGATTTACATCTACTGTAACATCGTCCATCTTAAATGTGGCTTTTGACCAGTCAATAACTTCGGTCTCTTTTTCTTCTTCAAATTCATTCATTAATTCATCAAATAAATTATTTGTTTCTGATTCTTCTATGTTTGAAGTTTGTTTATAATTTGGTTTATTTAATTGGTACGAACATGATGAACAAGTTTCAGCACTTGCACTGTTGATATGTTGACATAATGGACAGATATTCT
>QQRX01000021.1:14602-24142 GCA_003602595.1 Candidatus Poseidoniales archaeon
ACACGTCGAACAAACTCTGCGTATAATCATCACTGGATTATGATATATCTTTATTAGATTTTTTTTGAAAGTTTTCAAACATAACATTGAGGTTCATAATGTGCTGCGAGTGATAGGAGAACACATCATGAAAGACCATGAATCGCCAATATCAATCAATACAGGTAGTGGAACTTTAGCTAAAGCTATTATATCAGATAGAGATGGGCATAAGGATATTCCAGAAGGAACAATATTTGCTTCTAGAATTGATAGATTGGCTTCTTTTATTTTAGATGTTATATTAACAACTACTATACTTTTATTTGTTACCAGAGGGAGTATTTTTTATATCTGGAATCTTAGTATGTGGGCATCTACAGATTTTCACTATTCTCTTCTAATGTCGTTTGTTTTTTTTGCTGCACATTGGCTTTATTGGAGATTAAGTGGCGTTTATCTCTCACGATCAATAGGACAGAAGATTTTTGGAATAGCAGTGGTATCTGATGATGGATCAGAAATGACTAGTGAGATGTGGGATAGAAGAGTCTTACAAAAATTAGTTTATCTTATTCCTATAATTGGTTGGTATAATGGTGCATACGATTTGGCTAGAATTTCTCAGAGACATACTCACCAATCGAATATAGATGTTAAAGTAAATACAATCGTGGTTAAAGCGTATTCTTTACCTCCTCTGTATCGTAAACATATCAAGTAGGTGAGTGATTAATTGGAACGTCTAGTAAAACATGTCTTGTCAGGTAATTGTATTGTTTATCCAACAACAACTCAACCTGCATTGGGTTGTATATTGAAATCTGATGCACTTGATGTTCTCTATGAAATAAAAAAGAGGGATCGTAGTCTACCACTAAGTATAGCGGTTTGTGACATAGAACAGGCTAAAAAAATTGTAGAAGTTCCCCCTGATGTTATTGAAATCCTGAAGTATTTTCCTGAAGGGGCATTAACTATTATATTAAAATCAAAAAGTAAACTGGATTCACGTCTTGGAGGGAGGTCAGTAGCTGTTCGGGTCATTAGTCATGAAGTAGCTAAAAAGATACTAGAAAAAACTGGACCTTTGACCGCAACCAGTGCAAATATTAGTGGAACAAAACCTATACTTAATTGTAAAAAGTCTGCTGAAATTTTATCTACTGAAAAGTATGAAGTTATTGGACATAATAGTGATTGTTTGCAAGAAACTCCCAGTACTTTGATATCTTGGTGGACTGTGTGTGAATCACTTAAGTCACCGAGCATCGAAGTATTAAGAGAAGGAATAGTGAGTTCAAAGGAAGTGAAACTATGGTGGAAGAAGTGGATTTCAAGCAATGGAGGGATGCAGGTCACGTAGCACGAAGAACCTTAGAAGGGATTAAGGGAGAGATTGTTGCAGGAAAAACATGGAACGAAGTCATAGATTCTGCTGAACGGTTCATTAGAAGGCATGGTGGTCAGGCTGCTTTCCCAGTAACTATTTCTGTCAATGATATTGCTGCACACTATACAACAAACCATTCAGAAGATCCTCTTGAAGGATTAGATAGAGAAATGATATTTCAAAATGGAGATTTAGTTAAATTAGATGTTGGAGTTCACATAAAAGGAGCTCTAGCAGATAATGCAATGACAATAGAAGTTGGAAATAATGGAGAGCACACAGAACAAATTAAGGCATCCATGGAGGCAAGAGATGCCGCAATTGAAAAAATGCATCCAGGTACACCATGGCATGAAATAGGAGCCATGGCAGAACAAGTTACGAAAGATGCAGGATTTGTTCCAATTAGTAACCTTTGTGGGCATCAAATGAAAAGATGGAATTTACATGCTGGTTTGTCAATACCTATGTATGCATGTGGACCGAATAATCCTGGTTTCAAAGGAGTTGTGGAAGAAGGGGGTGTTTATGCGATAGAACCGTTCAATACTACTGGAAAAGCAGGTAAAATAGAAAATGTTTCACCTAAAGGTTCGTCTAATATCCTAAGAGTTACGGGAGATGTGACAATTCGTAAAGCACTCAGTAAAGGTAAGCTAAAACCATTGGGAGCGACAATGGCCAGATACATAGAAGAAAGATATCATACTTTACCGTTTGCCGAAAGATGGGCTTACCCATTATTAGAAAAGCCATTCCCTGAAGAAAGTGAAGAATCTTTGGTAAGAAAATGGAATGCATTAATTAAAAAATTAACCTCGATAAGATTTCTTGAAGTTTATCCTGCTTTGAGAGATATAGATGGTGGAAATGTTGGTCAATATGAGCATACAGTATTGGTTACTGAAGGTGGTCCGGAAATTCTAACAGTAGAATAAAAAAAATAAGTATTTATGACAATGTACACGAATGAGTAGTATTTTCACAAAATGATTAATTAATACCTTCTATCATCATTTGACGTACGGGGCCGCAAGGTTCTCGCTGAGTGCATCCCATCCCCTCGCTTTTATCTCTCGCCCTGTACACCTATTACTCCTCAGTGGTAACTTCAGTATTACCAAATAAGGTTACAGTGATTATAGAACCTAATATCAAAAGCATCCCAAAAGATTGCTGGAAAGATGGTTGCTCTGAAAGTAAAATAACTCCCCAGAGTATTGTTAACACGGGCTGCAACAGAAGAGCAAATGAAGTATGGGCAGCCGGCAATCGAGGAAGTGCATATGTAATAGCTATCCATCCTAAGACTTGACAAGAAAGAGCCAAAAGAATCAACCATGCATGACTTGGATAGGATGGTTGTATATTTAGCGGTTCTACATTTATAGATTGCAATGGTAAAATGCCCAATAAAAAAAGCCCGAATGCTGCACCTACAGTAGTATCTAATTGAAGATTTTGAGCAGGTGATTTTTCTTTATTTGAATATCTATAAATTATCAAAAAGGATGAATAAAATATTGCAGCGAATATTCCGCCTATTACTCCAAATGATGGATTCTCTCCATATGCTTCATTATCCCAGATACCTGAAATTAAAACTAAACCAAGAATAACAATGGGTAAAACAATAAGAATTGATCTNTTCGGCTTTTCACCGAGAAATTTCCAACTAATAAGTGTAACAATGATTACTTGTGAATTTCCAATCATTGTGGCAATACCCGTACCAATATAATCTATTGCGGTATGATATGCAAGAAAATCCAATGCAAGAAATAGACCAGCAACAAATGTTAATTGGCGAGATTTAAAATCTCTAGTGTCAATAGATTTAGAAAAATATACAATTATTAATAAAAATGGGAGTGCATATAACATTCTAAAAAATGCACCTGTGATGGGGTTGGTTTCGGTTAATATGTAGATTAAAGGTGCAAATGACAGAATAGCTGACCCTAGTAATGCAAATAACATATTTTTACGGCCTTCAGCGACCAACATAGAAACGCATCTCACTCTGATTTTGCTTGTGAAATCATTTCTTGTAACTCTCCACTTTGGTACATCTCTAAGGCTATATCTGAACCACCTATTAATTCACCATTGATAAAAACTTGAGGCATGGTTGGAAAATCTGACCATGCACACACTGAGGGTATTGCCCTTGGATCTGAAAGTATATTTACACTAGCAAATGGCTCTTGCAATTGTTTCAATACCGATGCTGCACGATTACTAAAACCACATCGTGGTTCGTCAGGTGTTCCTTTCATAAAAAGAACAATTTTATTATTATCTACTAATTCTTGTAATTCATCTGGTGTCCAATTAAAACTCATTTTTTCACTCCTTTTTCTCCCTTCTAATGTGAACTCCGAAGAATTCTACATCTCCTCCATGCGGATCGAAAGCAGTTTCTCCACTTTTAGATGCTTGTTCAGGAGTCATACATTTCAAATCCAAAGCATGAACAATATTTTGCTCAATAAATTGTTTAAAATGATTGAGAATAGGTTTTTGCCTCTGTAATGGCCTTGTTCCTTCGTAATCAGAAGATATTATACGAACATGGAAGTGATCTCCGCTTTTATGAAGATCTGTTACAGATACATCTGCACTTGGTACAACTTTTAGAACTTCATCAACCACCCATTGTTCCGTAACCATGGCTCTTAGAATAGGTCATCATTATTGAATACTTGGTGTCTTAAATTAATTATTTAATGCATCATATATTGAATTCAAATTAGATTTTATTGAGCCTTTATTATTGATTAGTCCAGAGCCTACTACTGCTATATCAATTCCCCATTCAGCAACTTTTGCAGCATTATGGCTTTTAATCCCTCCATCTATCATTAATTTTGTAGGACGACCGCCGGATTGGATTTGTTTGTCTATAATTTCCCTGAAATAACGTACTTTGTTTTCCATTTCAGGCATAAATGATTGTCCCCCTTTGCCGGGCACAACTGACATAACAAGAAGAAGGTCTAGCTCAGGAATTAATGATAAAATATCAGAAGCGGGGGTATCTGGGTTAAGGACACAGCCGATTTGGATATTTTCTTTACGTACGTTTGATATAAATTGAGGGAAATCCCGAACAGCTTCAATATGAGCAATTATCAAATTTACTCCTGCATCAACATACTGTTTCCACGTTTCTTCTGCATTATTGATCATTAAATGACAATCAATAAAAATGTCTGGACCTAGTCTATTTCTGACTGAACGGATTAGTGCTGGACCAAATGTAATCGTACGGTTTACGACCCAATTACCATCCATAACATCCATATGTATCCATTTTATTCCTGCATCTATTGCTTCGTCGAGAATATCACCGAGCTGACAAAAATCTGCTGTCAAAATACTTGGCGTTATTTCCAAAATATTGACTCCCCTTGATATGAAGTGCAAGGCAGATAGTATATGAAATTAATATAAAATACTTAATTTTAAGACACATGTTGATAGGATACGAGTTACTCGAGAAGTATGTAGGTGTGATAATGGGACAAGTACTTGAAGTAAATGATGCTGATTTTGATATGGTAACAAAAGGTAATGAATGGGTATTAGTAGATTTTTGGGCACCTTGGTGTGGGCCATGTAAAATGATTGCTCCCATACTGAAAGAAATCGCTGGAGAAAGAGACATAACAATAGCTAAAGTAAATACTGATGTTAATTCATTAGCCCCTGGTAAATATAATGTCAGAGGAATTCCAAATCTAATATTGTTTCATAACGGAGAGCCAGTTGAGCAAATCACAGGAGCAATGCCAAAACCTGGAATGGATAATTGGTTAAACAGACATATGATATGAGCTCATAGCATCGCGTAATTTCTTTTCCCTCAATTCATTTGGTGTTCCTGTTTCTCTAAGAAGTCGTGCACGTAATGCTTCATGAATCCACATACCTTCGCTAAGTTCTAGCATTAAACCTCTTTCTAAGATCTCTTCGGGGGGTTTGCCATTTATGTTTGCAGCAGATGCCAGAACAGACCAAGGGACTGGACGGTCAGAAACGGCGAGAATTGCCAATAATTCGCGATGATCTGGGGGCATAACATTGAGGATTTCTTCATCTAAGAATCTCAGCCAGTCTTCATGCATAGTTTTACCATATATTTCGAGTAGTTCAAGGGCTAAAGGGTGTCCTCCTGTGACTTGATATATTTCCTCTGCAGGTGTTTTATTAGTTGTATTAAATGAGTTTAGCCAATCAGACATTTCATCGAATGATAGTCCGGACAAACATAGTTCTTCGACCCTATCTCTGGTATGAACGTCTCGACGGTCATAAAAAGTTAGATTAGTTCTTGATATCATGATTAATCTAATTTTTGTTTCTTCTGCAATTTGAAGTAGCATTCCAAAGAAATTATGACTTGATGATTTTATATTATGTACATCATCAAGTATTATGATTATTTCATTAATATTTGATGTTCGAAGTTTTTCTTTATCGGATAAATGTGCTACTAATCTACGTCTATACAAATCAAGATTTAGTTCTCCACCGGGTTTGAATGGTATCGCATCTAATACATTGTATGGATCTTCGGATTCTTGTTGAGAATGAATTCCCAAGCGATGGAGTAAACTTGCTGCTATACCAAGGGTTGTGTCCCATGGTTGACATGGATAATACATTAATTCAGAATTAGGATTATTATTTAGTAGGTCATCAACCCATGAAGAAGTCAGAGTGGTTTTCCCGCATCCTGCTATACCCGATATTATCAATAAAGGTACATCAGAACCATACCATTTATCGATATTTAATTTTTCTAATTTACGACCATGAATCGTACGAATATCTGGTGGTTTACTATGATAAGTAGAATTAGCTCCAGTAAGCATTTTAATAGAGCCGGGTTTTTTGATATCTTTTGACTTTACAATAGTACCAAATCTTATATCTCCAAAGTTTAATACCCCTTCATGTTGCGCATGCATCAAAATTTGTAAAAGTGTTAATTTTGCTTGTAAATGGAGAGCAGCATCATCTGCTCTGACTTCAAGAAGTGAATTATTCCGATCCCTCAGAATAACCTTAATGGATTTTAAAAAGGATATTCGAGATACGGCTTCTTTCCTTCCAAACTCAGTTAATTGCCATGTTTTTTGTCTTCTTTCTGAATCTCTAATCACACGTGTATGTTCAGTTGCCCAACCATTATTCATTATTTCCCTCATTGTTCTGGAAACATTAGGAGGGTGTAATGCGCACATTTCAGCAATTCCTGGACGAGTTAATTCATAAGAAACCAAGTAATGATCAGCTTGATGATCTTGTTCCCATAAATGAAGGAGTATGCGATCTGTTACTGATATGTTAACTCGGCCATCTCCACTTGCCATTAGACTTTCCGAATCATTATGTATCATCAAAGGTTCGGGAGATTGATTATGAAAATAAGTTCATGCACATATCATTTATATTTCATCAAATAGCCACAACCTATGTGTCTAATGTCTTACTCGGACAATTATGTCTGCATACGACGAGCTCATAGAGAAAATGAAAGAAATTGATTTAATAAGTCAAATTGGAGGTCTTCTAAGTTGGGATCAAGAAGTAATAATGCCGCCTAAGGCTGCTACATTAAGAGCGGAGCAATTAGCATATTTATCTTCTATAAAGCATGAAAAAATGACATCTCAAAAAATTGGATTATTATTAGATGAGTTGGAAAAGGATGCAAATCTTAATGAGATTCAATTAGGGAATGTAAGACTTATTAGGAATTCATATGATAAAGCTACGAAGTTACCCAATGAGTTTGTTATTGAAATGGCGAAACATCGCTCTATGTCAATGATAACCTGGACAGAGGCGCGTGCAAAAGATGATTTTTCGATATTCAGAGACGATTTAGAGAAAATGATTAATTTGGTTAGAAGAGAGGCTGATTATCTTGGTTATGATAATGTCCGTTATGATGCATTGTTAGATAATTACGAATCAGGACTTACAGTTGCTAAACTAGATCCATTGTTCGAAAATTTAAGAGATAAAGTTGCTCCATTAGTAAAATTTGTAGTTGAAAAGGGAGAGATTCCAGACATGAGTTGGGTAAATGAAAATACATGGAATAAATCTGGACAAGAAGTTTTGAGTCAAAGAGTTTCCGAAGCCATAGGTTTCGATTTTGAGGCGGGTAGAAGAGATTCTTCTACTCATCCATTTTGTGGAGGCCCCAACCCAGATGATGTGCGATGGACAACTAGATATTCGGAAAGCGAGCCTTTTGGATCATTATATGGTTCAATGCATGAAACTGGGCATGGTATGTATGAACAGGGAAGACCTAGAGACTTAGATTTCCAACCGGCAGGGAAGGCCAATGGCTTAGGTATTCATGAAAGTCAAAGTAGGTTATGGGAAAATCAAATTGGAAGGTCACTAGAGTTTTGTGAGTGGGTATTGCCACTTTGGAAGGAAAATTTTCCAGAAAATATGAAAAATGTGAGTGCAGAAGACTTATGGAAATCAGTAAATATTGTACAACCAAGTTTAATTAGAACTGAATCAGATGAAGCAACGTACAATCTTCACATAATGATTAGGTATGAAATAGAAAAGAAATTGATAAGTGGAGAAATTGAAGTTGATGATCTTCCTGAGATATGGTGTGATATGTATGAAAAATTTTTAGGAATAAAAGTTCCCAATAATTCCCTAGGCGTGTTACAAGATGTGCATTGGTCAATGGGTGCCTTTGGATATTTTCCAACATATACACTTGGAAATTTATATTCAGCTCAACTTTTATCTGCTGCAAAAAAGGATTTAGGAGACATAAATAAACAAATTAAGCAAGGAAATTTTACTCCATTACTAGAATGGATGAGAAAGAAGATTCATTCAAGAGGAAGTATCATTGAACCTGCTGAATTAATTAAAGAGGCAACAGGTAATTTCCCTTCTTCTGATGAGTTTGTTGAATACTTGGAGAATAAGATTAGTGACTTATATCAGTTTGATACCAATTTAACTAGAGATGTGTAGTTATGAACAATTATAAATTATCAGAAATATCTTCTTTTGTAAGAGATATAGATACTGAGTGTACAATATTAAAACTTCATGAAAATTTTCTGATTGCGGGATCGCACGACGGGATGTTGAATTGTTGGGATATAATCTCAGGAATGGAAAAGTGGAGTAATTATTTTGAAGGACCGTGTTCAGAAATAATAATTGAACAGGAATTAATTTATCTTGCAGAAGAAGGTAATGTCCATTGTATTAATTTAGATAATGGAAACTCTATATGGACCAAAAAAATTGATGGTTTTAGCGAATTTATAAAAACATATGATGACCATATATGGGTAGGGTCTTCTGTTTATGATTTACAAATTTCGAATTATTCTGAGTCAGCTATTTGGAAATTTAATAAGAAAGGAGAATTAATTAAAACTGTAATATTAAAAAGTAAACCTTGGTTTTTTGATGTGACCGATCTAGGTTTATTTATTGGACTTAGTAGACCATTATGCGGATATGGAAAAATCAATAAAATGGGAGAAATTGAATATTACGATTTGATTAATAAAAACCCCATTACAACAGGAATATCCTATGAAAATGATATTTTCCTTGGACATAGTAATGGTAATGTCACCATTGTGGGAAATAAAATTGAGGAATTTAAAAATAAAAAAAATATTCCTGTAAAAGATTTAGAATTTCATAAAGGAATAATTATTGGATTAGAATCTGGAGAAATACACTCAGAGAATAATTGGGAAGTTGATCTAAAAAATGAGTTGGATGTATTATCCCGTGCCCCAACAAATAATGGTATAGATTATTTATGGGCTTCAACGTGGGATAACGAATCTAAAATTTTCTCAATTGATATTAACTCAGGAAGTATTGAATTTTGTGTTGAACACTCCTCTAGAATAAGAAGAATAAATTGTTCTAATGATTTTTTGGCGCTTGGCGATTCTGAAGGAAAAATATTTCTTATTGAAAATAATGTTTTACAAAGACGATTAAAATCGAATCCTGAAGAGATAAAAATTGATGAAAAGAGGGCACTGCTAAGAGAGCGTTTGAGACGGTTACGCGGGTAAAATATTTCAATGGAAATTGACCCTTGAATAGGTTCATTTCCGCTGTACTGCGCTAAAGTT
>QQRX01000022.1:0-7790 GCA_003602595.1 Candidatus Poseidoniales archaeon
GGAGGAGGAAGTAATGTAGTATGAGTAGTTCCAGTATCTAAACCTGGCATTAAAGCACCTCGATCATTATCAATATCTAAACCAATTAAAGACCAGCCAAAACCCTGAATTGATACCCAAGGATCTCCAGAACCTTCTGCCCATGTTCCCGAATCTAACTGCTCATTAGTATCTGCATTCCAAACAGTATATTGTACTTCTACGGCATCACCGTCAGTTATATGGACATCTCTTTGTTCTACACCTGAAAATATATTAATATCTAATTTAACTTCTGAATTGGGGACAGCAACATGCTTTACATCTATGCTAATTTCCTGTTCAGAAACACTATCTAGTAATTCAATTTCTATGATTATACTTTCTTTGCCCTCTATTCCATTTACAATTACACTATTTTCTCCTGTAGCAGAAAAAATCACATTAATAACATCTATTGTGAGTAACAAATCTAATGTTTCATTACCTCTGTTGTATATTGCAACACTCGCACGATCACCTTCTCCTTGGTGTTCCCAATCACATCTCAATTCACCCGGATAAAGGAATAAATCGTCCTGCTCTGCTAGACGACTTTCTGGCCATTCCCAATCTCCTTCTCTAGATTCACATGTATCAAATAATAAATCTGCCTCCCATAACCATCTCCCATTAGATTCTAATATTTCTGAGTTGGTTGATTCAAATGGATCTAAATCATCTAAGAAATTTTTAGCCGAAATACCAAGCCACACTGAAGATAGAATTATCATTATTAATGTCAAACTGGATAATACTAAAGCCACTCTTGGAATTGCCATCTTATTTAGTCCAAGAGGAATAGGAGGATGTTCAATTTCATCAGGAGTATCTGATATCCACGACCTTGTCACACTACGTTGTAAAGGCCATCTAACATCAAGGTTAGCATTTAAAGAGTTAAAAATAATAGTTTATTAGTCTTTTAACAATTCTTTCTCATTCGAAATTCCTAGCCAACCAATAATTCCTAATTCAATCGCAATAAGACTTAACAGAATAAGAATATTATTTTGACTAAATATCTCATTTACAAATATTAGACTGAACAATAGAGCCAATATTAAATCGATCAGTCCCCATATTCTTAGAATCTTTCTAACTTGGATTATTCCAATAATCCATACAATTGTTGAAATTAAAATCATCAATAAACTAAAGTATATTTCATTGATATATCCAGTTGTAATTAGTCCACCAATTATCAGAATATGAGAATCAATAACTAGGACCATACTCCATCTTTCTTTACCAAATTTAGTTGTCACAGATAATGCTATAAGAAGGATAATTCCGATAATTAATGTCAAATTAGGGACAATTTTTAGAATATCATCGGACCATGCCCCAAACGCATAAGCGGCACCAACAACACCTAAAATTCCCAAACCAGTTGTGGTTGTTTGTTTTGACAAAAATCCCTGTCTTAATGTACTTAATGCAGCTAGTATTCCAGCAGGGCCAAAAGAAATCATCACAACTGCCAAGTTTCTAATACCTCTATTACTTCTAACATCACTATTTTTGTATTTTATTTCTCTTTTATTTACTATCCAAAAATCACAAATTAATGCCATAATTAGTAAAAACTCGAGCAAAATCCAGGGAAAACCCCATTGTAAGAAATTATCTCCATCTCCGATTTCATGGAAAGGATTTACTGTAAATGGGAATGGTAGGGATTCGTTCATGAGAGTCCCCACAATTCTATTAATAAGAAGTGGAATCAAAAACCAATCAATAGCAACTGGGATTCTATCAATTAAATTATCTTGGTACATTGTCGAGATGATTACTAGCTGCATAATAATGACTGCAAGAATAGATATATCCAACATTTCTGTATTACTACTTAGTGGACCAATATGAGAAATATTGTGTATTATCACTAATCCACAAATAGAAACTGCAATTGGAATTTCTATTCCTAAAAAATGTAGTAACTTAATTTCCAATGATTTAGATCTATATTTTGCGATGGCTACAAGTACACTTGCGAATAATCCTACCATTAGTAAAATCAATGCATTTTGACCTGAAGTCAGTGCATTAATACTGGCAAATGTGAAAACTATTCCTAACATTGTAAGAATTATTATCGGTCGATGACTGACATCTGAAATGTACAATTGCTCCATATCCTTAGCTTCGTTCATCTCTATGTTACGCTTTCTTGTTTCTTTCAGTGTTGCAACCAGTGGATCATATTGTTTGATTATATTATCATCTTTAATATTAGCATATTTCTCATTTTCCATATTTTGTACATTAGCCAGTTCTATTCTATGTTGCTTTAAATTAATAGTTTTCAATTCAGCCCTTAATTCACCTCTTGCTACTAACCAAATTGACATGAAAACAAATAATACTATTGAAAGGTATTTTGGAAGAATTAAATCTATTTGCCAAGTCAACCCAATCAGACTCATGATTAGAAATAAAGATGCTAGAGTAGATTTAAGAATTTTTTCAATTGTTTCTGCTCTCTTCAGATATATGGTTATCAATATTGAAGTACAGAATAGACCAACCCATGCGATTTCTAAATCAGGTAAATATCCATCATTAGATAATTTATTATTAATTTTTCTTCTAAATATGGATATCAACAATGGTACACTCATCAATGCCATTCCAGTATGAATATGTTCGCTTACGTTGCCATAAAGAACTGGCAAAACTGAAATAAGCATTATAATTATGAAAAATTCATCTAATCCATGTTCCCATTGTAAAATCCCAATTGAGATGGTAATAATGAATAGTAAATTACTTTTTTGTCCGATTCTATAATCCAATATTTCAGAAATAATATGTATCATAATTAATAATGTTAAAACAAATAACAATGTCAATGAATTAAAACCACCTAGTTGACAAATAATTATTATCGAAATCATAGGCAACCATAGTCCCATGCTCCATAATTGAAATATTTCTGAATCTCTAATGGTTGCCGAAATTTCTGTTAAGCCTAGAAATTTTGCTGCCAAATTGACATTGGTTTTTCCTAATTTAATATTTACAAGAGACATCAGTAATAATGAAATTGATAAATAAGAAGCCAAAGGATAAATTTCTAAATCTAAAGCATTATTCCAATTTGTAGAGCTTTTAACTATAAACAATGTTTCTACAATTTCTTCAGTAATTTTTTCTAATATTATCCAAACCCAAGGCGATAGTACAGTTACTCCTGCGAGTGCAGGAGATTCTCTCTTTACGGCCAGTGCTGCAGTCCCTAAGTGTAACAAAGAAAGAAGAGAGAGCAATAATACCCCCCCATCTCCTCCTAAATCTGAAGATTTTGTGGGCACAAGTAAGACTAGTATAATTAAAACCAATATTGAACCAATCCAAAGTACTCTATCACTTACACTATTTTGATCTCTAAGTAGTATATATCCTGTCAATATTGAACCAAATATTGTAAAAATATCATATTCATCAAGTATAAAATTATTAGTTATTTGATTCCCAAAGAACAGTAAGAAAATCAAAAAAGGTAAAGTTATGAATATTGGTTTTATTATTCTGTAAGTTTCTACTCCTCTCACCCTAAGATATGATCCTCCGAAAGCAGTACAAAGAAATGTTACCATCCCAAGTGCATATCCTAAATCCTGTCTATTTGCCGCTATAGAAAGAAATGCACCAATCATTCCGAGAGAAATTGAGACTCCCCATAGTCCTGGTTTTCCTAAACCACTAACTTTGAATGCAGTTGAAAACCAATTTTCCTTTCTTGCGAATTTAGCCGCCATTGAAGCATTAAGGCCAGTAATTGACATCAAAAGCAAAAATAATAGTAAAGATGAATCTAACTTAAGAATAACCAATTCACCTATCTTAAAACCGTCTGTAATGGCATGCATACCAACCCATAAATTGGAAGCAGCAATACCGAGAGAAGCCAAATTTCCTGATTTTCTATGTAGGGCTAAACTGTGTATAATTATTGTTGAAATAAAAATCATACCTGCTACTCCTTGTTCTCCAAGTACTGAACCAGTCGTTGAACCGATTGCCAACAGAACTAAGGTGGATTGAGCAGCAATAGCATCATGGTCATGCCTGTAGGCAAAATATAAATTAACGAAAACCAAGAAAATTAATAATAATACCAAAATCTCAACACTAATAAAATCCCAATTTCTAAACTCGATAATTAGTCCATATAATACCTTCATTGAAATTATGACCCATGTAACTCCAAGCATTTCCATTCTTTTGTTTGGTATCCATATTTCTCCAAGAGTAAATCCAAAACCAGCTAATAAAATTAAGATTATGGTTGCTAAATATGGAGAAAATGTGTTTCCTACTTGAAAACTAATAATACTGTAAATAAATATCATTGTAACCATTATCGACCAATTTATTCTTCTTTCTCCCTCTATTGATATTTCAGTTATTATATCTTTTACAGGCGCATTTTTTATTTTACCATCCTTTTGAATAACTCCTGCCGCGTCATCCCGATCGTCCTGAAAAGGATCAAAAAGATCTCCCAAAGCTTCATCTTTATCCTGTTTTATTTTTTCAGTATTTTCTCCTGTTTCGTTTTTGATATCTATTCCTTCCAGTTGAACGTCAAAATCAATTTTGAATTTACGTTCTCGGATAATTCGGTCTTCGTTATCCTCTTCATCCATTAGTTATTGAGGATAGCATAACCGGCATAAACAAAACCCTTCTAAATAACTTAACACTATTCTTTTTGATTCAAAACAATATCACTTCCGTAACACTTGAAACCAAAGTACCCGTCCTGAAGTCCGTAGAGGTTCAAAAATGTCAGAGGCCTCTGATAAATTATTTACTCCAATTTCTACTCACGGATTGAATCCAAAAGGACAGTTACATTTGAACAATGAATGGGAATATTTGCATAAAAAATCTGTTCAGTTGGGAGAAGCAACTTTTACTTATGATGGAGTATTATTAGCAACAACTGGTGAGAGAACTGGCAGATCTCCTAATGATAGGTTTATAGTAAAAGAAAATGGTCTTGCAGATGATGTTTGGTGGGGGGACGTCAATCGTTCTACAACTCCATATACATTTGAAATACTTTTAGATAAAATACAAGAACATCTAAATAATGTTGATAATTTATTTGTTAAAGATGCATTTTGTGGTGCAGATGTAAATTACAGAATGCCTGTTAGATTAATTACAGAAAAAGCTTGGCATGCAGCCTTTATGCACAATATGTTCATTCGTCCAACATATGAAGAAATCTCTAAACATGTTCCAAAATATACTATATTACATGCTCCTGAATTAAAAGCCATCCCAAAACAAGATGGAGTAAATTCAGAAGTATTTGTAATTCTTGCTTTAGATAGAGGTTTAGTTATAATTGGTGGAACACATTATGCTGGTGAGATAAAAAAGGCAATATTTACAATAATGAATCATATCTTGCCCGTAGATGGGTTACTTCCAATGCATTGTTCTGCTAATACAGGGAAAGATGCAGCGCTTTTCTTTGGCCTATCGGGAACCGGAAAGACCACACTTTCTGCCGATTCTGATAGGGCATTAGTGGGCGATGATGAACACGGTTGGTCAAATGATGGTATTTTCAATTTTGAAGGCGGTTGTTATGCTAAATTAATTGACCTGAAAAAAGAAGATGAACCTGCAATATATGCTACCACAAAAATACCCGGTTCAATTCTAGAAAACGTTGTCTTAAATGCAGACAAAACTCCTGATTTTAAGAATAAAACATTGACACAAAACACTCGTGGTTCATATCCCATCGAATATATTCAAAATCGTACACCTAATTCGATGGCAGGGCATCCAAAAAATATCGTTTTCTTGACATGCGATGCTTTTGGAATTCTCCCTCCTTTATCTAAATTGACTCCCGAACAGGCTGCATACCATTTTATTTCAGGCTATACAGCTAAAGTAGCGGGAACTGAGATGGGAATAAAAGAGCCACAAGCAACATTTTCTACTTGCTTCGGTGAACCATTCATGCCCCGACATCCAAGTGTATATGCAGATCTTCTTTCAAAGAAAATCAAAACCCATAATGCAAAGTGCTGGTTAATTAATACTGGATGGGTTGCTGGTGGATATGGTGAAAGTAGTAGAATAAAAATTAAATGGACTAGAACATTATTGAATGCTGCATTAAATGATGAGATAGATGAAAATGATTACGTTATAGATCGGAGATTTGGTTTTTCGGTACCAACCCATTGTCCGGGAGTCCCAAATTCAATTTTACAACCTAGAGAAACGTGGCCTGATAAGAAAAAATTTGATAATGTAGCAAATTTATTATCAAAGATGTTTATAGAAAATTTTGAAAAATACATCGATAAATGTAGTCAAGAAGTTATCGCTGCTTCCCCAATAGTTCTGGATTAAATTTTTAAATTTTCAATTTTTTTATAAAACAATCCTAATACCGCGGGAGTAATAATCATACTAGCAATAAGAGATAAACCTATCATAATTGCACAGAATAATCCGAACGTTGAGAAAAATCCCATTTCAGATTGATTAATCACTGCAAATCCTGCTATATCCGAAGCCGCAGAGCCAAATAATGCAAGACCTGAAGCACCACCTACTACTTTCAACGCTGTTTGCTCGTCTAGTCCTTTTTCCCTTTCTTCCTTATACCTCTCAATAATATGGATTACGTAGTCTATTCCAACTCCAAGTGAAATTGCAGCAATAGATACTGTCACCATGTTTAATCCATATCCTGCAATTTCAATCATTGCATAAAGCCAAATAATTACTAAAAAAATTGGTGCAGTTGTCATTATTGCTATCGCAAAGGCTACAAAACCCCAGGTAATGGATAAAATAATTGTCAATATCCCTATAAAAAAAGCTTCCTTTATTCCAACTAAGATATAAACAATAAATCCTACTAGGAATGCCGAAGAAAGAGATTTTACAGAAAAAATTATCCAATCTTTCTTTATTATATCAAAACTATTTTTCAATGAAAGATTATTTCTAAATCCCCACCAAATTGTAAACATGCAAAATACTAAACCTAACAACAAAGTTTCTTGCATTTCGTCTTGCATTGAATTTGCAGCAACAAACCTAATCACCGGATCTCCAGTTTGAATTGCCCAAGTTATTGGGTATTCTTCATCATCAAATCCTCTTTCAATAGATGAACGTTCATGTATTGGATTTAGTGATAAATTTTGAAAAGGCAACATATCTCTTTGTAGTTGTTTTAATGCAGGCTCAATTAGTGCAAATTGTTCAGGATTAGATAGACCAAATCGCATACTCATTTTAGTATATTTTGGCATTTCACCAGAAGTAGTAAGCCATGGTTTTTCAATATCTATTTCATCATCTGTATGAATATATTCAGAAATTATTGTTACTGGTAAGGCGGGATAACCACCGGCAGCCGGAACTCCTTTTGTTAAAATAAAACCATAAATAAAATTTAAACAGTCTCTATCCTCAGTTATTGGTATATTTATTGTACCTCTGATTGGATGAGATACATTTGTAGTTTGGCAACCAATTCCTCCATCTTCTAAATTTCTATCCCAGCCAGATTCTTCAAAGGGGACCAAATTGGCAAACATAGCGGCCTGTATGAAAGTAACAATCTGATCTAATGCAATTAATTCTACTTCTCCCGTTGGTGTTCTAGAAATTTGATTTGGATCATTTTCATCATGGCTATTCATATTCTCTCTCATTTGTCCTATTGCAGATAATACCAAAGGATTTGCAATATCTCCCTCAACTAGAATATATCC
>QQRX01000022.1:7845-10010 GCA_003602595.1 Candidatus Poseidoniales archaeon
GATTCATCATCTAGAAAATCATCAATCTGAAAATCACCTTCTAAATTTAGGGCTAATGGGGCGGCCAAAGCTGAAATCAATATTATTATTAGAGCGACAAAAGGAGCATATTCTGACGATTTAGTAGTAGTATTACTTAACCATTCTTTTGGCACCATATGAAGTGTATCAACACTTTCTTCCTTCAATTTATTACTCTTCTGAAGCCATAAATCAACGTCTAATCTGACCAATGGAACCCATAATCCAGTTAGAATAAATGCTGCAGCAACTCCAAAACCCGCCTCAACTCCAAAAGATCGTAATGCCGCAATTCCAGAAGTCAAATTAGCCATAAAAGCTACAATAGTAGTCATTGAAGTTAGTAGAATCGCCTTACCAACTCTTTTAACCGATATTTCAGCAGATTTTTCCAGACTTTTTCCATTTCGCCTTTCTTCTTTATATCTGTGAAGTGCATGTAAACTATCGTCTATTCCTAAAGCTAAAATTAATATTGGAAGCAGATTTGAAAATTGAGATCTAAATATTATTTCGAAACCTATTTTCTTACCTAATATCATACTCCAACCAATCAAGCCCTGCATCCATAAAAGAGCTAGAATAAGTCCAATTCCAACTATAATCACATCACTTATTCTTCTAAGATTAAACCAAAGCAAAAAAACAACTATAACAATCATCATTATTATTAGATGAGCACTAGACAATAGTTCTCTATTGACTTCAACATTTGGGCCTTCTCCAAGTAAAATAGTAACTACCGTCTTGTCAGTTTCACGTAAATCTTCTTCTAATGAAAGGTATAACCATTCCACTGAACATAGATCAGAATTGTTTTCAGCTTTACTCTTACATTCATCATTTGTATATTCAATGGGGTCTGTAACTAGTTCAAAACCATCTATTTTGTAACCAAATTCCGAACTTGCATTTAACCAAGAGAATGTCCAACCTTCTTGTTGCATTTTATCTCTATCCATATTTAGTATCATCCATGCAGATGAAGCACTCCATCTTCCATTACCCCAAGAATCAGAAATTATTGTACCATCTTCTTGTAATTCACCGTTTATTGGCCCTATAAGATTACTATTGTTATCGGGAAGAAAAGCTCGATCAATAGATAGAAATCTAAGAAAAGAACCTTTGCTATTGTTTGCCATTCTATGAGCAGCTAAATCTATATGTTCTTGGGTAACATTTTCATCATCAAACGACAGACACTCTAATTCTCCACAATCTTTCCAATTAGTTGGTGCAGGAAGAAGTACAAATTCATCAGGATCAAATCTTGGTTTTGTGAGTAGTGATTCATCTGCCATAAATACTCTAAATTCACTTGCTAAGTCAAAAACTCCTTCAATTGGCTTACCAGATATTTCCGAAGCTAGTGGGAGATAAAATTTTGATACTTCATGTTCCATGAGCAAACTTCTCTTTTGGTCTATCTCCCTCAGTATTGTTAGGTTCAAGATTCCTCCCGTTGGATAATTTAATCCTTGACCTTCTCCATTAAAAGATGAAACTTGATCGACTTCACTACCAAATTCTTCCCAATATTGGGAATCTCTGACAAATATTCCAAAACCCCAAATATTTCCTGCTCCAGAAAATTCTTCTCTCATAACTTCTGAAGCTTCTAATTCCGGTGAATCTAAATTATACGATTCTATATCAATTGGAGTGAGTGTAGCAATAAAACCAGGTAACATAAAACCAGAGATTAATATTACCAAGATATGTATCGCTTTTCTCTTAGGAAAAATAAAATCGATAACCTTTGTAAACTTCTCCATAACAATACCACAGATTTTTTATTTATTAGTAGTTGTTTTAATGTTAAAGCCCAGCCTTCCTCAATTCTTCTAATGCTTTTTTTTGTGCAGGAGTAATATTATCAATTTCTGAGAGAACAAACTCAATATCTAATATTCCACCTGCATGCCCATGCCCATTTAATCTGCGCCTATCTCCTATTTTTGTGCCTGAAGGTATTTCTATCTGTACCATTTTCCCCAAAGGAGTACGAATTTTTACTTTACCACCAAGCAAAAGTTTAGTAATCGTGACTGGAACTTCTTGAATCAGACGATCTCCTTCCCAACGCCTACCTTCATCTGCATCAAGTCTCAATGAAATAATTAAGTCTCCAGGATCTCCTT
>QQRX01000022.1:10069-23101 GCA_003602595.1 Candidatus Poseidoniales archaeon
GGTACTTTGATTGTAATTGTACTTTTTTTTGTTTTTACTCCCTTTCCTCCACATACACTACAATTTCTTGAAGTTCCAAAAGTACTTCCATTACATTTTTCACAAACTTTAAATCTACGATGACTAAATTTAACATTAGCACCATCTATAGCCTGATTTAGGGAAATATCCAACCCAGATTCTATATTAGACCCTTTAACATTTTCTTCTTGTCTATCAAAATCTGGTCTTTGATTTGATATATTATCTCTGCCGCTGTTTCTAAATTGAGAGAATATATCTCCAATATCAAAACCACCAAATCCCCCATTAAATGTACTTCTCCTCCCTCCTCGAAACATTTCCTCCATTCTTATTTTTTGATCATATTCTGCTCTTGACTCTGTAGTTCCGATTTGTTCATAAGCGGTTTGTATGGACTTAAATCGTTCTTCAGCAGCCTGATCATCAGGATTTCTGTCAGGATGATATTGTCGGGCTAAACGCCTGTAATTTCTCTTTATGTGTGCATCAGTAGCATCAGAAGAAACGCCTAGAATATCATACGCGTCCCCACTCATGATACAGTACAGGTATCAGGGATTATTCAATCCCTCGGATTATATTACCATCGATGGTATAATGATACAATGTTCGCTGGCTAAGTCATGGGCGTAGGCTGGGCGGTTTTCAGAAACTATGCTGAACATGCTAAAGAGATCAAAGGAGATATAACATCATATCCTCGTTTTTTCTTAATGCCAGAAACATCTCACATAGAATCCGATAATGAAGGTAAAAATATAATTTATTTACCAAATCCTCAAGAACACGTGGATCATGAAGTTGAAATGGTAATTAGATTAGGGGAGGACTTACAACCGTCGGAGATGTGTATAGGTAACGATTTGACAAATAGAACACGACAAACATTAGCTAAAAAAAAAGGATGGCCCTGGTTAGAAGGAAAAGGATTTGCAAATTCAGCAATTTTGGGTACTTGGACTTCTTGGGATGAAAAACCAGTCGAAATAAATTTGAGTGTTAATGGTGAATTAAAACAATCTGCATCTACCAAATTAATGATTCATTCTGTCAGTGAAATATTGAAGGTTCTTACTGAATGGTATGGCCTATCTCCAGGAGATATGATATGGACAGGAACTCCGAAAGGAGTTAGTGCATTAAAAAAAGGAGATATAGTTGAAGCATGGATGAATAATTCAGAGGGCAAGATAATTAGCAAATTTCATGCTAAGTGTGTTTAATTAGATACAAGAAAGGTAATCATTATGGAATCTGGATTAAGACGTATCATTAATACAACTTTATTAGATCATGATGGTTTGATAAGAAAAGGTAATTTTCTAATTAATAAAGAAGGCGAGTACAGTATTAGCAATGGAGATGAAGATGTAATAGAAACAATAGACGGATCTAATCGATTAATTACCAGAAGTCTACAAAACTGGCATACACACATGGCAATGATACTGAATAGATCTATGGGTGAAGGTTTACCACTTAATGAATGGTTGGAGGAATCTATTTGGCCTGTAGAAAAAAAACTTACAAGAGAATTTGTAGATATTGGTACTAAAGCAGCAGCAGCCGAATTAATAAGCACAGGAACAACATTTGCATGTGATATGTATTTCCATCCCGATGTAGTTGAAAAAGTAATTTCAGAAACAGGTCTCAGAGGCATTGTTTGTGGCCCGATAACCGATTTTCCTTTTGCTTCAGATGAACAAGATTCCGGTAATGCATTGAGGCAAGTAAAAAGTTTAATTTCGCAAGGTTCTTCTGTACCAGAAAGGATAGAATATGGTATCGGTAATCATTCAGTTTATGCTTGTTCTGAAGAAACACTATGCACGGCTTCTGAGATTTCAAAACAAACTGGTTGCAAACTTAGTATTCATACATCTGAAACTCGTCAAGAAGTAGCAGATTGTCATGCGAGCACAGGTATGTATCCAGTAGAATATCTTGATTCAATTGATTATTTTACTGAAGGAACTATTTGCGCACATTGCGGATGGGTTACGAAGAAAGAAATGCGTATTTTAGCAAATCATAGTGCACATGCAGTACATTGTCCGACTAGTAATCTAAAATTAGCATGTGGAGGGACAATGTCGTATCCAGCCATGAAAGAAGCAGGAGTGGATATTAGATTGGGTACTGATGGAGCCGCTAGTAATAATAGCTTAGATTTAAGAACAGAGGCAAAAATTGCTAGTATTATTCAAAGGCATGACCATTGGGATGCTAGAATACTTAATCCAAATGAAACATGGAATCTTGCTACCAAAGGCTCTACTGATTGGGTTACATGGGATTTGGATGATATTCGGATGCGTCCTTATGGGAAAAATGGACGTCGTTTAATAGCAAATTTAATCTATTCCGGGACAAAATGTCTTGATGTCTTTGTCAACGGAGAAGTACTACGGCGCGACGGAATCACCCAATCTTTAGATGAGCAAAAAGTAGCACTGCAATTAGAACATACTATCACTGATTACTATTCAGAGATTTAAGTTTCATAACTTTTCTTGCTCATATCTGATTGCATCAACAGCACAAATTGCAGCCATATGTACTACATCACGTACACTATCTCCTCTTTGTAAAACATGAGAAGGTTTAGCCAATCCTTCTAAAATAGGACCTGTCATTTCCGCACCTGCAATCCTTTGTAATAATTTATATGCAATATTTGCTGAAGTCAAATTGGGACAAATCAAAATATTCGCGGGCCCACTGAATGCCATAAATGGATATTCCGCTTGGATAGAGCTAACTAATGCAGTATCAGCCTGCATTGGGCCATCAATGATTAGTTCTGAATCCATTTCTCTGACAATTTCTATAGCTTCTTCTATTCTATCAGTTCTTANTTCCTCGGATGTTCCAAAATTTGAAAATGATAACATGGCTACTTTTGGTTTGACTCCAAATCTTCGTGCAACTTTTGCAGTTTGCATTGCAATTTCAGCCAAGGTTCTCGCATCCGGATAAATGTTTATTGTTGCATCACCAATGAACATTAATTCACCATTTACTATCATCATATACATCCCAACAATTCTATGTGCCTTAGGGTCAGAACCAATGATATGTAGACATGGTTTTACAATATCTGGATAATTATGTGAAACACCACCCAAGTAACCATCGGCATCTCCTTTATGAACCATCATTGGTGCAAAATGTGTAGGCATTTTCAAAAGTCTAACAGCATCTTCTCTTGTCATACCCTTTCGTCCACGTAATTTATGGTATTCGTCTGCATAAATCCCTCTTCTTCGCTCGTCATATCTCACATCTATACATTCACACTCAAAATTTAATCCCAATTCTTCTTTGACTGCCTGTATTCTCTTAATATTGCCTAAAAGAATTGGTTGACATATTTTTTCATGAATGCATTGAGAAGCAGCCTTTATTATAGTTGGATCTTCACCTTCAGAAAACACAATTTTTTTATTGGTATTTTTTGCTTTATTAATTACTCTTCTCATTATCGATCTAGTCAATCCTAAACGCGCTTCTAATTCTTCTTTGTATTTTTCAATATTAAAGTCATCTTTAGAAATTCTCGCTACACCTTCCATAACGGCTGCTTCTGCTACAGCACTGGCTTCCCAAATCAAAACTCTAGCATCAAAGGGTTTGGGTATTATATAATCAGGGCCAAATTGAATATTTTCGTCACTGTAGGCAGATAATACATCATCAGGTACAGGCTCTTTTGCCAATTTTGCAATCGCCTTGGTCGCAGCCATTTTCATTCCTTCTGTTATTTCTTTAGTTTGAACATCTAATGCACCTCTAAAAATATAAGGAAAACCCAATACATTATTAATTTGGTTGGGAAAATCAGATCTCCCAGTAGCAATTATTGCATCATCACGAACTTCATATATCTCACTAGGTAATATTTCAGGATCTGGATTAGCAAGAGCAAATATCAAAGGTTTTTTTGCCATAGTAGCAATCATTTTTTTACTTACTATGCCACCTTTGGATAGGCCTAGAAATACATCTGAATCAACCATGGCTTTCGCTAAATCTCCATCTGGAACATCTCTGGCAAATTCTATTTTATATTTATTCAATTCTCCTTTTTCCATTCTATTTTTTGTTAGAATACCAGTGGAGTCAATTAGCATTATATTATCTTTTGAAACTCCTAATTTGACATAGTGTTTTGCACAAGAAATAGCAGAAGCACCTGCTCCTGAAACTACTACTTTTACATTTTCAATCTTTTTTCCAACTATTTCTAAACCATTCAATAACGCTGCACCTGAAATAATTGCTGTTCCATGTTGATCATCATGCATTACAGGAATATCTAATTCTTCTTTTAATCTACGCTCTATTTCAAAGCACTCTGGAGCTTTAATATCTTCAAGATTAATACCTCCAAAGGTAGGAGAGATAGCCTTAACAGCCTCAACAAAACCATCTACATCAGTTTTATTTATCTCTATATCAAATACATCTATGTCTGCAAATGCCTTGAACAATAATCCTTTACCTTCCATAACCGGTTTACTGGCTAAACTACCAATATTACCGAGTCCTAATACAGCTGTTCCATTACTAATTACTGCAACCAAATTTCCCTTTGCAGTGTATTTGTAAACATCGTTGGGATTGTCTTTTATTTTATTACAAGGATAGGCTACACCAGGAGAGTAGGCCAATGATAACTCTCTTTGGGTTCCATGTGGTTTTGTTGGCATGACAGTTATCTTACCGGCCGGGTTAGATGAATGGTATTCTAAAGCCTCTTTTTCGAGTCTCTTATCCTTCACCAGTGATTCCTCCGGCGTCACCTGAGAAACAATCTCATATCACTCTATCCTGAGAAAATACATCTTTTGAGTCTCATCTAAGGAAATAAATACTAAATTATATTGTGAATTAATCATTATTTTATGTTTGAGCAAAGTATAAACTTCCTACCAATTCATTGATAAGTTGTACAACGAGGAGGTTGCTTCATGTTCTTACTCAGTAGTGTCAGGACTATCATTTTTAATTCATGTTTCTTAATGTCTAAATTTGATTTAATTTTTGCAAGTTTTTGCACGAAATCAGAGCAATATGCCATTGGTTTGATATGGTTTTGCAATCAATTATCCGAAGGAGAGATAGCATGAGTTCTAAGATAGCAACGATTACTATTACGTTATTGATGGTCTTACTGCCATGGTCTTCTTTAGTATCAGATGAATTAAATGATAATTCTCAGAATAATAATTTAGTCACTCAAAAGTCTTGGGGAGTAGGTGGAAGTAATGATACTGGTTGGCTGGAATTAGTTGCTGAAGGAGCAGATCCAATTAATAACACATTAGCAAATGGGGATTTATTCATAGATTTTGCACCAGGTGCAATAATAGATAATCTAACATTTGAAGTATCCGTAAATGGCAGCGATGGTTATTGGGTTAATCAACCACAACTAACTCTTGTAAATACTCAAACAGAAATTCTTGATTGGTCTGGAAGTGGAGACCTAGGTCGTCAAAATACTTTTTCTAATAACCCACCAAATGTTAATCAGGGAATTCTTGATGCACCACTAGATCCTAACTCATTAACAGATGCATATTGGAATTTACCTACTGGTATTACAATTGATAATTTGATAATAGAGGCACTTAGGCCAGTTGATCCAAAAGTTTCCTTTTCACCAATTGAAATTACAATTCATGATACAGCTGTTAATCCTGTAGATGGTAGTCTCTTTATGCTAGTCAATGAAGATTTAATCAGACTTGATAATAACTCGATTAAGAATATAATTGATATCGAATCAGAAATTTATGGCCGAACTTTAGTGATAGATTATAAAAATAAACAACTAATAATTGGGACTTCTGATGGTAATGTGTATGCAAGAGATTTAATCACATATTCTTCAATGACTTCATTTCCCAATGACACAAATATTTCAAATTCAAATCCTATAGTAACTTCATTTATTGATGCTTATGATATATTATGGACTAGTTCAGAGTGTAATTTAAATTATCTTGAACCTGGAAAAGGATCTTTTTGGGTGTCACAACCGCTTTGTAAAGATAATGAAACTTCTATAACTCCCACCGATATGATTGTTGAAAATGATACAATCCTCATCAGTACAATAGATGATGGAATAGTAGTAGTCAATTATACATTTGGAAGTGGAGGATTAATTTTTACTGACGCTGGAGAATTCCCTAAAATCAACTCAGATAATTTTCTTTCTAGTAATTCAATTACAGATATGGAATTAATTAATGACATTTTATATATTGCGAATAATAATGCTGGGATAGATCGATATAATCTTGCATCATCTTCATGGATACCTCCTTGGACATCAAATAATTGGCTTACTTCTAATCAAATTAATGCATTATCTTCAGCTCCAGGATGGCTGTATATTTCTGCCGGTAATGATATACAAGTGTATGATACCAATTCTATGATTTACAGCTCAACAATTTCTTTTACGGACATGGGATTACAATCCGGTGGACATTCACTTAATGTATGGAATAGTAATAATTTACAACGTGATCCAACTTCTAATACTCTTTTAGTTGGCGATTCATCTGGTAAATTAGTTACAATTACCGATGAAGTCATTACTGGTGAGATAATTATAGCTACAAGTCCGGAATCTGTAGAAGACGCTACAGTAACAGTATTGATTGATGATGGAGAAAGAGGTGAAATATGGATAGCTGGAACAACTTTAATCGATCGTTTTGATAAGAAAGAAAAACTTTGGAAAGAAACTATAGATATCCAAGAATTACGCAATAGCTATGAAGATTCTGAACTTCCTACAAACATTAATCAAATAACATCAATAATACAAGATTCAAACGGTAGAATTTGGATAGGAACTGATACAGGATTATTTGAACTAGATTTAGGTGGTAATTTACTTACTACTGGTAGTACATCATCTTCAGCAGATTATGTGATTAATAGCAATTATATTACAAGCATTGCTCACGATTCAAATACCAACTCACTGGTAGTGGGACATTTGCAAGATGGAGTCAGTATAATTAATACTTCTTCTAATACTGTTTTAGCACTTTTTAATTCAGCAGATGGACTAGATTCAGATAGTATCAGAGAGGTTGTAACAAGATACGGTGTTGCATACTTTGCAACACCCGATGCAGGCGTCATGCGTATAGATTTGAACGGCCCAACAATCATTGGCTCTTGGCAATCTTTAGGTGCAGACAATTTAGAAGCAACCCCCATAGCTGTAGATGGTGAAATAATATATCTTGGTTTACCTGGTTTCGGATTACTAGTGATTGATAGAATTACTGGAGAAATCTCCGATATGTGGACGGAAGAAGATCCTAACAGTATACCTGATAATGATGTAATTTCTTTATCCTTAGACTTTTATGGTGGCCTTTTGGTTGGGTCTGATACAAATACGAATAATAATTGTTGGAATAGGGGCGATTGTGGAGAATTAGCACGCTGGGATGGTAATCAGTGGGAATTACTTCCTACTTCAATACCAGGTTCTAATAATGATCCTTATGCATTTTATGATATAACAAGCGATGCAGATGGAATTTATGCAGGTACAAATAGGGGGGCATGTATGTGGTTCTGGCCTACTGCAAATGAACCTGATATAACGTTGAATGAATGCTGGAATGAACAAGGAGGAAACAATAATGATGAACTTAGTGTACCTTCTAGATTTGTCTATGGAGTTTCAAAAATCGGTATTGATACTCTTTATGCAGGCACCGATGAAGGAGTTGCAGTAATAAATACTGCTAATGGAACAATAATGGATGTTTGGACTGCAGGAGATGAAACTCAAAGAGCCAGAATAATAAAAATAGAGGACATAGTATACTTAGGCTTTGAAAATACTGGTATCGCTAGATATAATATGTCAAGCCAACTATGGTTAACGCCTTGGGACGGAACTCAAGGATACATAGAAGATGATGATGTTACTGTAATAATTCCAGGGTTAGATTATGGTACTATGTGGGTAGGAGGAGATTTCGGTATAACTCTAATTGATGTAATAAATGACACCATTCTAATTGATTGGGAAAGGGGGGATAATAATAACGGTCCAACTCTACCTCAAACAGCCCCTAGCGATATAATTATTGTTGATGATATAATGTATTATTCACTTCAGCGAGGCCAGTCTTGGAATCAAAGAGAAGAAATATATCGAATTAATATGTTAAATAATTCAAGTATGGATACTTTGAATGCAGGAGATCAGGCAGGATTTAATGGAGTAATACATGGCATTGAAAATGTAGGTAATGAATTATGGATTAGTGTACGTGAGAATGGATGGTGGGGAAATCCGGGAGATTCAGGGACTATAGTAAGATGGAATATTACAGACAATAATTGGTCAACGAATTTAGAAACATTAGGTGATGTTGAAAGAGTAAATGCTCAATACTTAGGAGATTGTTTTCCTGTAACAACATCATGTGAGTTATGGGTCGCTTATGGTGAAAATATTTTACGTCGTTTTTCAGCAACGAACATGACTCTACTAGATCAGTGGAATGATGTAGATGGAAGAATCAGAGGTATGGCTGAATTTGACGGCGAATATGTATTTGCAAGTATGAATGGAATTTTAAGATGGAGTCCAATAAATGAAACATGGCTTTCTCCATGGCTTCCTGGCGATGGACTACCTAGTGATTCAGAACTTGATTTTTATTCTATGGAAGTAATAGGAAACTCACTTTGGTTATCTTCTGGTGCTTATAATGATGGACTTATCATGGTATTATATGAGGGTAATTGGACAACATGGGATATAGATAGTGGCGATATACCAGATGGTTATGGTGCTGATATAATATTCTGCGATGATATTGTTCATTTAGCAATAGGTTTCCAAGGAGGTTGGTGGCAATCAGGGGGCGGTATTGCTAGATTTGATACTGCTGATCACGATGGAGATGGAATAACTAATGAATGGATTTCTCCGATAACCACTGATAATTCTCAAATGTCAAGTCGTGACCCACGAGCCTTAGCTTGTGACGACTCGAATAGAATACTGTATATCGGATTCAACACAGACTCGGTTGGTATTAATCGGTTTTCATATAATTCGAATAATTTCCTAAATTCATTAGATGATACTAATGGCGTTTCTGAAGGTAGTGTTTTTCCCGGTGGGATGTTATATGACAATGGTCTTCTATTAGTTGCTCACTTTGGTGATAATTCGGGAATAACTAGAATCATGACATCGGGCAATACTGCTGCAAACGGTGTAGTATTAGATGGTGGAATGGATGCATGTTCAATAGTCAAAGCCCCTTCCTCAGGAACTAGAATATATGCTGTAGGTAGATCTGGAGAAAATACAGGTATTAACAGAGTAGATAGGTTAGATAATACTGGACTTATTCAGGGAGGATTTGATGAATTAGTTGGCTTACCTGGAGGCTCAGTACAGGAAATGATATCTAATTCAACACATGTCTGGTTAACTAGTAGTGACTATTTTGATGCCTATTGGGGCTCTACTATTTTACAGGGCGAAATAACAGAAAATGGCTCTGTAAGCTGGCAGTATGGCGTTAGAGTATTTGATGATATAATTAATGAATTGAGATTAGATGGCGAAAAGGTCTGGGTTTCCACAGTAGGCGGGGGTCTTATGTATCTAAATACAACTGAAAAAACTCTGAATCAATTACCTTCAGCACTTCATAGAAATATGGATGGCTTATTTCTTGATGATGGAATTCTTTATGTTGGCCTGATGGGTTATGATAGTTCTTCTGCCGGTTTCCAATCACTGGACACTGAGAAAGAAACTTGGGGGCATGGAAGCTTAATCGCAGGGTTACCAAACAATATTGTTAGGGATTTTATTGAATATAATGATCATATATTAATTGCAACCAATGGAGGTTTAGGTTTGTGGAACACGACTATCTCCGGATGGGACAACCCAATAACAACTTTAGACGGTCTCCCTTCTTCTATTATTCAGCATTTATTAATATCTCCAAGCCCTATCCGAGGCAATGGATCGATAATTTTGGGAGGCCCTATCGGACTATCGATATTAGATCAAAATCTTTCTTATTTGACAACTCTGAATGAAGATGATGGGTTAATTGGAAACTCTGTTTCAGGATTGGTATATTCTCCAGCAATTTCGAGAGAAATTATAAACGTTCAAGATAATACTACTCAGATTATTTCACATGATGCTGCTATTTTTATTTCCCATAATGGCGAAGGCAGGACAAGGCCGGGTGTGGCTGCATGGGATTTGAATTCTGATCAAGAAAATGGAACATATAATATTGATATGATTCCAAGCAATGATGTCCGTTCTATTTCATCGGATGATTGGGGAGTTCACATTGCAACAGATAGTGAGCCATTAGTACATTGGAACGGTTCAATAATGCGTATGGAATCTGGAATGGGCATAGAAGATTTACTTTCTTGGCCCGCTTCTCAAATATTGTCTGATGGTACACACATCGTGATGATTTCTCCAGTAGGTATTGACATCATTCGTGCCGACAATGGTCATAATACTATTAGAAGTAAAGTAATGACTGGTATAATTGATGCTGATATAAAAGATAATCAATTAGCGGTGGTTTCTCAAGACGGACTCCATCTATTTTATCCAATAGAAACCTTACAAGAAATGCCTAGGGAATATCAAAAGAGAGCCTCTCCTCTTACAGTAGTGTTTGGTGATAAAACATTGGACATTACTGACACTACTCACCCAGGAATGTCTACAATACTGGCTTCTGAAGAAGAACCAATAACTATCAACACTTCTTTTGATTCTGAAGTACAGCCTGGGAAATTACCAATGTACAATAGTCCATTGATATTTTCAGCACCTCAAAGTAGTGCTTGGGTATGGGCACAATCTCAATCACTAAACTATTCTGGTATTTGGAATCTAACAGACTATAATTCAGGCATTCAAACCATTTTCCAATCTGCTATTTTCAATACTCCACCAGGATCTTCATCCTCACAATTACAAATACGTTTACAATCTCCTCAAGATGGTAAATTGAAGGTTAGAATGACTTATGACTGGAATAGATTAGAAGCTCCCACATCGATCACCAGTTTAACAGACAGAGCAAATGACGGAGGAGGAATATTGGAAGCTTCATGGCTACCTGCTCAAGATTCTGCTTGGCATGCTTATCGATTGTATGTTTGGGATTCTACCAATAATCCTGATTGGACTCCTTTGAAAGAAGATTTGGATAATTTTGCTACCTATCAAAGAATACCATTTTGGTCAGAAACCTCTGCAACAATTTCTGAAGCAAATCAAGATGGTATGATTAAAACTCTCTCTAATGATAGACAATATAGGGCTGCTATTGTAATTGAGTATCAAGATGGTTCACTCGGAGAACCGATGTCTTGGGAAGGTAATGCAACTCCGACCGATGAAGTACCATCACCTCCGGCATGGCTCTCAGTATCTGCCCTATCAGGAGGAATTCCTGGAGTGGTAAATGCAGAATGGTCAGCGTGTAACGAACTAGATCCTTATCTAACTAGAATATGGTCAGTAAAACAGGAAATAAATAATGCTTTAGCATTAAATAATGCATCTGATTTATCATTTGCCAGTGGAAATAGTACAGTATTAGAATTAGAAGGAAATGTACCTTATTGGTTTGCCATCGTTTGTGTTGATCAAAATGGACAATCAGATCCAGCAAATGCAACTATATTCGGACCCGTTGTTACTGCCGGTGGGCTAAATGACGGCATACCCCCTGCACAGGTTTCTGATGTTAATGCATATGATATGCCAAGTGATGAAGGAGGTAGAATAGGAGTTTCATGGACCCCAAACGTTGAAGATGATTGCTCTTACTATATTATCTATGTTTTACCAGCATCAGGTTTTCAACCACCAAATAGTGTAGACGGCTGGCCAACTGCTTCTTATGTTTCAGACTGTAGTACTAGTAATACAATTATTGATTCAATAGGAGGTACAACATTACAGAATGGGATCGCATATTGGATAGGAGTTGTTGCTGTGGATGATTGGGGTAATATGGCAGTTGAACCTGTAAATGTAGTTACTACAACTTCTTACAGTGATACTGACTCAAGCGCAGCCTATCCCCCTGAGAAAGTCTCTGGTTTACAAGCATGGGATCATCCTTTAGATGATGGTACTGCAATAGATATATCTTGGAACAGAAGTATTGCCGATGATTTCAGCCATTATACTATCTGGGTATCCGAATATCCACTTGCAAATCTAATTGATATCAGCAAACATTGCGAGGAAAATAATTGTAATTTATTAGTAATCAATCAAAGACAAATCGAAAATTCATTAAAATTACAAGTAACTTTGAATAAAGCATTGTATGGTAATGAACCTTCAGATTTAATCTCAGATGATATTAGACCTTCTATTCCATTATACGTGGCAGTCACAATACATGATTTAGCGGGTAATGTACAATTATCAAATCTTGAAAATAATATAGTTATTGTAACTCCTATAGACAATAGAGGAGATATTTATCCCCCAGATAGAATGGATTCACCGATTCTTATTGATCGAACACCTGACTTTGGAGATGGAATGTTTGTAAAGTTTGCACACAGCGAATCCTCTGATGTTTCAGAATATTGGATTTACGCTGTAGCAGGTAATCCATTTACGCAAGTAAATACTATTCAACCAGCATTAATTGTTGATAGAGATGTAGAGATGCCAATTCTACTACAACAATTATCTGACGGACAACCTCTTGGCCCATCTTTACCGATTTGGGTCGCTATTGTCCCCGTCGACTCATCTTCAAATGCGTGGTATGATAATTTGATGACCTCTATGATTAGTCTGGTCGATGAAAGTATATTAGATCCAGGTGCACACTTGCCAGTGCTCTCCGGCGTCCAATCATACTGGAATTTTGCAGGAACAGATATTGAAATTATTTGGGATCTTTCTAATGATGA
>QQRX01000022.1:23208-28260 GCA_003602595.1 Candidatus Poseidoniales archaeon
TATTCAATGGTATTGAAATTAAACAATCAGAAACATACTGGGTAGCTGTGGTTGCATCAGATGGAGAGACTCAAAGATTAGGGGTAAATCCACTGGAAGTTAAACCATGGACCGATTATACTCCTGGTGGAGGGGGATTACTCGATGATGGTTCGGGCATATCTTGGGTGGAACAATTATTAGATGGAAATATGAATTTTATAATAATTTTAATTTCTTCAACTTTGATATTCATTGGTGCTATTTTGATAATAAAACCAAGAGATAAAGCAGCTCCAGAACCATGGGAAATGGGAACAAATGAGGTAAATTTAGAAGATGAATTAACTCAAAATGATGATGATTTGGAAACATTAATCATTTCTCCAAAGGAAGAAATTGCTCCCAACGACGATTTTGAACAAATTCATCAAGCTGATGACTACGAGATAGCAGATATAAATCCCAATACAAATTTTGTCTCTTCTGAAGTAGAAAATGAACTTTTAGATTCTAAGAAAGCATTTACAGATTCTATGAACGATTTAGATAAAATGGCCGATTTAATGGATTCTAATGATTTAGATAAAATGGCCGATTTAATGGATTCTAATGATTTAGATAAAATGGCTGATAGTTTATCAAAAGAAGATATAGATACATCATTCTTAGATGATATGTTAGAAGACCAATAGACCTTGAAAGGTATACCTGTTCGGCTTAAACGTGCCAGACTCTACAGAACCTCATTCACAAGTATGGACTGCAATAGCTTGGGATGGAAAAAAGTCTCTGTTAGCTCCAGATTTGCATTTTAATAGACTTTTCAAACATTCAAAGATTCTTGGAATAGAGATTAATAATGATTTACCAAGAATTATTCATGACAGACTAGAAAAACAAATCGAGTCTGAAAATTTGAATGGATTAAATTGTGAAATACCATTTTTAATAAAAATTATTGTTGAGAAAAGTGGCAAGGAGTCTATAAAAATTCGTAGAAATAAGAATTGGAAAGATGATCCTTTGCAGGCTATATCAATGAATTTACCCGACTTTGAATTACCTATATTGGGAACCAAGCATGGGAATTGGCAACCTTATGATGAAGCACGTAAACAAGCTATAAGCCATGATTCTGATATAGCACTCCTCTTCAGAAATGATATTTTAATCGACGGAGATTATTGTTTACCATTGATTTTAGATAACGATGGTATCGCTTATCATCCAAGTAACATAGATGGGGCTCTGGATTCTGTAACATTAGAATTATTAAGAAATGATGTAGAAGAATTAGGTATACCAATTAGAAGTGCTAAAATAAATCTCAAAATGTTGTCAAGAGCTTCTGAACTTATTGTCATAGGAAGTGGTATGGGAGTTTGTTCAGTTGGTTCTATTGACGGAACTCCGATAGGAAAGCCAAAGGGTAAATTGTACCAAGTAGCTAGAGAGGTTTGGTTAAATAAATTAAATAATGATTGGTTAAATTGGGATTTCCTGAGGGAGCTCTGATGACTCAAGTTTTACATCGGATATTTGAGATCGATAAAGATCAAAGCCCATTGCTATCTATATTATTATCAAATAGAAAAACATTATTGCCTCTGATGGATGAATTATTGTTTCACTCATCAGGACCAATTACAGATTTATCAGAATACTCATTTTTACCTGCATTAGATAGTTTGAGAATATTATTTTTTGAACCAGAACAGGATAATCATCATCAAATACAAGATTCTGCACTTGATGGTAATATATCTTTAAGAAAATCTATACCCTTGCAAATGATTATTCAAGAACTAATTAATGATCAATGGTCTACAATAAAAGAATATCACCCTAGAGACCTATCAGAAGCAATGGAAATAATGGAAACTTATGAAATAAAATGTAATTCAGAGACTAAATTACCCATAATTCCAGGAGGATTTGCTGGTTTGTTGGGTTATGATTTGTCGAGGTGGACAAATTCAATATTTCTTAAACATATGCCAAAATCTGGAAGTTTGTTAGGAGTTATGTGGAGGACTGAAGCATGGTGGGTACACGAAAGAACAAAAAACCAATTACATTCAGTTTCTCTTGAAAATCATCCTTGGTCAAAAATGACATTCAATGATAAAGCCTATGAATATCATTATCCATTAATTCCAACAAAAAATATCGTACCTGATAGTGAAAGCGATGCAGATCATGCTAGAAAAATATCCCAAATCAAAGAAGCGATAGTTAAGGGTAATCTCTACCAACTTAATTATGGTAGAACTTGGAAAGGGGAAATGCCGGATCATCCATGGAATTCATATTTACGTATGATTAAAAATAATCCTTCACCATTTGGTGCTTGGCTATATGTCCATGATCATGGATGGGCAGTATCTTCCACCAGTCCAGAGAGATTAATTAAGACAGAAGGAAAGATAGTAAATACTCGTCCAATTAAAGGAACTAGATCTAGAGGTTTAGATGAAAAGGCAGATTTAGATCTAAAATATGAGTTGATTTCAAGTCCAAAGGAATTAGCTGAACACCTTATGTTAGTTGATCTTGAAAGAAATGATCTAACTCGTATATGCGTTCCGGGAACTGTTCATTGGGAAAGTTGGCGCATTGAAGCGCTTTCTACTGTTCAACATCTTGTTAGCGGGGTAGAAGGGGAATTAGCTCCAGAAATGACGGTTGGTGATGCCTTTGTATCTTTATTTCCAGGAGGATCTATTACTGGTTGTCCAAAATTAGTAACTATTGCTGCAATCAACGAATTAGAAAAACACCCTAGAAGTGCTTGGACTGGTTCTATTGGACATATTAATTTCAATAATAAGATATCAGAATGGAATATATTAATTAGAACACTAGAAGCACATTCTGGCCCAAATTCATGGTATGGAACAGTACAAGCTGGAGGAGGAATAGTCAATGATTCAATTCCGTCAGAAGAAGTTGAAGAATCTCGTTGGAAAGCTGCTGCAATAACAGAAGCTACTTGGGGATTCAGAACGGGATTTAGTGGAACAGATCTTCCTGAAAGAAAAATGACCATAAGTCCTATTCCAAAAATCTCTGGTCCATTAAGTAAATTAGGACCAAAGAAAAACCATCTCTCTAAAAAAAATGGAAAAATAATTAGAGGAGAAGAAAATATAGAAACTTCTCAAGTTATCATAATCGATAATTTAGATTCCTTTACTGAAAATATAGCTAACTCGGTAGCTAATATGGGTAAGAATGTTAGGATATTACAAGGTAGGCCAATAGCCAAAATAAACAATATTGATGAAACTATTAAAAAATGGATTAAATTATACAAACCCTCGCATATTATCATTGGACCAGGGCCTTCTGAACCAAATAAATCGCAAATTTCAATGCGTTTAGCCAGAATGGCACTTGAAGGAAAATTAAATAATAATAACCAACACATTCCTTTACTTGGTTTATGTTTAGGGCATCAAGCAATAGGCCTAGCTGCTGGTTGGGAATTAATAGAATCTCCATTTGGAGCTATACATGGCAAACCATCTGAAATATTTCATGACGGAAAGGGACTATATCGAAATCTACCTAATCCAATGACTTTAATGCGATATAATAGTCTAGTATTAATTTCTAAAAATAATTCATTACTAGAAACATCATGGGAGAATTCTAACAATCTTCTAATGGGCATTAGACATCCATCTTTACCAGTTTTTGGTATTCAATTTCATCCTGAGTCAGTGGGTAGTCCAATGGGAAATAAAATCTTGATAAATTTTATCAATAAGAAACCAGTTAATATTTCTAGAATTTATATTCAAAATCAGATTAAAGAACCGTAGCGTTGAAGGATAATGTATGCTTGGTCGGGTGTAGAAGTACATGCCGTCTTGTAGAATTTGTAAGCAACATTACCCCCAGAGTCAATTTGTTTCTGGTAATGGTCCACGCTATTTGACTTGTGTGAGATGTGCAGTAGAGCAAGGAATGGTTGATCCTGAAGCAGTACCTCAGTTATATTCTGATGAATTGGTAAATGCCAGGATGGCATTATTTTCTCGGAGATACGCTCCGTGGGTTTTAGTAATCCTAGGCTGGTCATTGTATTTTTCCTTTGGTAATGGTTTAGGAATTTGGTCTCTGATATTTTTTGTATCATTAATTATCTTAACACTTATTGCTCCTGTGATTCATTTCTTCGGATCTGCAAGATTTAAAGCTAATCTGTTGAAATTAACTCCTTAGCCAAATTAGTATATTTAATATACTCTATATATGTCTGTAAATTTAGAGGGAACGGAGGGTTCCCTATGAAAGCCGCGAGATTGGAATGTTTAAATGGAGGAGAAAAAATAAAACAAAAAATACTCAATAAAAAAATAACATGTAACGCAGTAAATCGTTATGTGAACAATTTTGTATTTACATCTCCCTCTTTTTAAATTAAAAAAACTCTAAAATATTTTGTATTATTAAATTGTATATCGGTAGATTTAGAGTTCAAAAAATGGTTTTCGAAAAATAAATAATTGGAAGTGAAAAAATGAAAAATAAAATGAATACTACAAAGAATACGAGTATGTTAATAGCATTTCTCTTGGTTACAATGGCAGGTTCAGTCGGTGTCAGTGCTGATGGATCAGATCCTTTAGATCCGTCTGATGGCGGAGCAGACTGGGATGGTGACGGACTTACTAATGCCGAAGAGCAAGATGCTGGAACAGATATGAATAATCCAGATACAGACAATGATGGAATGCCAGATGGTTGGGAAGTTAACTATGGTTTGAATCCAAATTCAGGAACCGACTCTAGTGCTGATCCAGATGGTGATGGGCTCACTAATGCAGAGGAATATGCTGCAGGTACAAACCCTAACTCAGCTGATACTGACGGGGATGGAACAGATGATGCAAATGATCCGTTCCCAAATGATCCTAATGATGGTTCTGCTACTGACTCTGATGGTGACGGTATCCCAGATGCTTATGATCCAGATTACGAAGATGGCGATGGTAATGGGAACGGAGGCACCGATGGAGGTGGTGAAGGAGAAGATGGCCAAGGACAAGGACAAGGCCAAGG
>QQRX01000023.1 GCA_003602595.1 Candidatus Poseidoniales archaeon
CGATTTCCGTCGTGGAATTTCACATATAAAACCAGAAATTACCAAGGTAAAGAGAGATAATTTTTCAAACAATCGACCGCAGAGAACTATGCATCCTACAAATTGTACTTTATGTAATATAAAAACAGAAGTCCCATTCGTCCCGACTCCCGGAAAACCAATTCGTTGTAGGGATTGCATGTCTAAAGTAAAAGAAGGTAAAGCGTCAAAAGATGAATTATCAAAAGAAAGAGAAATACTCATGAAAGCTAGATCTAAAGCATCTGAAGAAGCAGGAATCAAATTATTTGTAGCCAGTTTAGACTATGAGATTACTGAGGATGAGTTGACCAAAGTTTTTTCTCCATTTGGAGAAATAAAGGATTTGCATATAGCATCTGACAAAGAAACAGGCAAGTCAAAAGGTTTCGCCTTTGTAACATTCCAGAATATAAAAGATGGGAAGAAGGCAATCTCTAACTTAAAAAATAAGGAATTAAATGGTCGAAAAATTTCTGTACAAGAGTCCAGACAAGATTCTTCAAGAAATCGTAAAAACCGTAACAGGAAGTAATTGTTACGAAGACGTGAAGTCCTTGATACGATTCCGAAGGTTTTGTTTAATCATGGAGGGTTGGCTAGTAATAGATGGATATGAAGACGAACCTGCTGCATTTGGAGTCCCCAATTACTTGGGATTTCACATAAGATACATTTGCGGCGTTTTAGAGTCTAGAAAAATTCCATACACTTACATGACGATTGATCAATGGCGAATACAATATAAACATAAATTATCTAATCTCAATAGTAGATTGGAATTGAAACAGCATTTATCAAATTTAGATGGCGCTGTTATTCTTGCAGGGGCTATTGTACCAGGAAAATACATCAGAGGGACTCCTATGAGCAGGCCTGAATTAGACCAGATTCTGTCTATTTTACCAAGTGAACAGCCAGTACTTTGTGGAGGATGGGCGATACGACACTGGAGGTATGATGGATGGACTCCTTTGCGCAATAATTTATTTTGTGCGGTACAAGATACAGATGCTTCATTAGATTATTTTCTTTCAACTAATATTTGGAAAAATAAGAAACGTTCCTCTGACCAATGGTCTAATTGGGCTCGATATGGTTCTTCTTCTAAATCTGTAACTAATCATCCTGACTTATTCACATTAGATGGACGAAATGGTCCTTTGACTTATGAAGTAGAATTATACCAAGGTTGTGTACGGTTTAAGAGAGGATGTAAATTTTGTATAGAACCAAAAAAAGGTATGCCAATATGGAGGGACGAAAAAGATGTATTGGATGAAGTATACTCTGCAATAGATTCCGGAATTAGAAATGTAAGATTAGGTGGTGCTACTGATATTTATACATATAAGGCTGAAGGGGTTAAAGAATTAGAATATCCAGTACCTAATCCTTCTCCAATTTTGAATATTTTATCTGAATTGAGAAATAATGAAAAACTTGAGATTTTACACGTTGATAACGCCAACCCATCAATTATTGCCGAGAATTTAGAAGTATCTTCTGAGATAACCAAAGGACTGGTTGAATATCTTTCTGATGGTGCAGTATTATCTTTTGGTTTGGAGTCTGCCGATCCGAAAGTCCATAAAAAAAACTGGCTCAATTGTAATACAGATCAATTAATAAAAGCAATCAGACATATCAATAATTTTGGAAGAGAGAGAGGTCCAAGAGGTCTTCCAAGATTATTGCCGGGTTTAAATTTCATAGCAGGACTTAATGGGGAAACTGAGGAAACTTATCAAATGAATTTTGATCTATTGAATAAATTACGTTCCGATAACCTATGGGTTCGCAGAATTAATATTAGACAAGTAGAAGGCCTTGGATTTCAGGAAATATCTAAGGAATCATTTAATAATTTTAAGCAAAAAGTACGAAAAGAGATAGATAAACCACTTTTAGAAGAAATGTTTCCTTTGGGTTCAATTTTAAGAAATGTATGGTGGGAATCACATGATAGCCGTATACGAGATCCTAAGCAGGTAGATAACCGCCAACATCTTGATATTTCGATATATGGTAAATCAGGATTGACTTTTGGCCGTCAAATAGGTGCTTATCCAATACTTGTCGGAGTCCCTTATCGAATCCCTCTTGAGACAGAATCTGATGTTCTAATAACTGGTCATGGTATGCGAAGTATTTCTGGTGTTGAAATAAATTTAAACATTAATAAAGCTACTGAAAATCAATTTTCTGCTGTCCCGGGAATAGGAAATAAAGGCGCATGGAAGATAGTAAGTAATAGGGCAAAGAAATTTAGAGATGATGATTTTTCCTTCCAATCCATTTCTGAGTTATTTACTTCTTCTGGAGTAAATATTCCTCCAAATGCAGAGAAGATTTTTGATATTCAATAATCTTTACAATACATTGAGATTTTTGTCGATAGTCGTTCCAACAACTATCTTTTTTGGGTTTTTATTTGGGAAAAATATGCTGGCATTTCCTATCAATAATTGACCTCTTTCATCTTTCCACCTAATTAAAGATCCTTCATAAAGTCCCAAAACCGGTAAATCATTAAATTCATGAAACTCAGAGATTCTTTTAGCCCGTGTTTCTCCTCTATGCATCTTAAATCTCTCTCCTTCTTTACACCAAATATTGCCTTCATAGTAATGTGCATTTATCTGAAAATTTATCAAGCCCAATGTTTGAAATGTTTTGGGCATAACTACTGGCATATCATTCGTAGTCATCATACTGGGGCAGGCAATATTAGTTCCTGCACTTACTCCCATATAGGGAACTCCATTCATCACAACATTTCTCAATGAATTAATAAGATTTTTTTCTTGTAATTTTTTAGTCAATAAAAAGGTATTCCCTCCTCCAACATATATTCCTTCAGAATCTATTATGGCTTCTTCTGGATTTTCAAATTCTTCAATGCCGATTAATTCAACATCATTCAATGGCCACCACTTTTCTCTGATTATATCAGTATATTCTTTTTGTTTCTTTTGAGCATATGAGATAAAAAGAACTTTTTTTACTCCCTTGAATAGGTTATTAATATGTGCATGTAATTCTATTATTTGTTCTTCACTTAAAGAACTATTTCCTCCACTTGAAAGTAAAAGATTCATAAAATCACTCAAACATAGAAGTCACTTGATACTTCACTTTCTTCTGAAGATAACAAATCATCTATTGACTTTGAATTTTTTATCCTTTCCATTATTTTCTTTGCTGTTTCTTCAGTTGTATCTAAGTCCAAATCTAAGGGTATATTCAGTGCAGCATCTATCCATGCTGCCATTCTATTTGCTGCTAAAATATCGGCACTAGCTCCAACTGTTTCAGCAATGAGTCCTACTGTAGGTACCTTGTATATTGGAGATAATGAGATAATAAGGCCAGCAATTCCTATTATCCCTTCTTTCGGTTGGTCTTTACTAACTTCTATATCATTTCCTTCTAAATTTCTTTTAATCTTTTCATCAGAACAAATTACGTGAATATGTTTATCTTCAAGTCCTGCTGTTAACCCAGCAAGGACTAATAACTGAGGAGTATTACTTTCATTAGCAATTTTTAATATCTCTTCCGAAACTTCAAATTGACCAGCTGCAGTCATGGGCTGTAAATTACCTCCAATTGTAATTATGGTACTGTCATTGGGTAATAAGACTGAATTTATCTCAATTCTTGGTGGTAAGATTAATCCCTTTTCTCCTAGTACTGCATGAGGTGGTAAATCAGGATGCAATATCCATGCTAAAGTTCTAGATGGATGTTTCTTTATCAATCCATCAACAACCAATTTTCCGACATTACCTACTCCTGGAACCGCTTCAATGATTGCGATATGTTCTGGTAATTTATCTCCTAAAAGCCAATGAACAATCGTTCTATTCATCTAAATCGACCTCCTTTTTAGTAGTTGGTAGTGATTCTAACCATTCTTTACTTCCAGCATCGAGTCTTTTCCTTCGACGATTTCCTTGAGGATCTTCAGGAGAGTATTTCAATGGAGCTACTACCTCCATCATCCTACCACAAATTTCACAATTAGTGCCTAGTCCATACTTATTACAAGACAAGCATCGTTTCAATTTACTTCTCGCCATGGCAATACAAGAATACAATCCCTTGTAATGAAGTACATGAATTATCGGATACTTTAGGTTTCTTCAGAGCCTTTCAATACTGATTGAACCTTCTACCGAATCCATATATTTTCTGGCAGCTTCTTGAGCCGCTTCCCAGACAGACTCTGCAGTAGGATAATCAGGAGCACGAATATCTACTCTATAATGAGGCGCTCCATCATAATGACAAGTAAGTGTCACTTCTTCCAGATTTTCAGCACATGATTCCGCCGCCATCAATGCCTTTCTTATTGCATTAACTCCCTCAGAACTCCACACTTCAATATCAAAATTACCTCTAATCTCAACAAAAGGAGGGATAATATTCTCTATCGCTATTTCAGTTACTATTTTTATCCATTCACCAGAAAAACCTACATCAGTAAGTGCTGTGTCTGAAATTGCGCATTCTTCCAATGCTCCATATAAGGTACCAAATATTTCTATCAATTCACTAGATATTTTACTATTTTTTTCTTCTTCCCAACCCATTCTCTCTGTGACTAATCTCATCATCTGTACTGCTCTTTGTTGATTCTTTCTATTTTGTAGAGTTTCCCTTCTTCTTTCATCTGAAACTGCCTTAATAGATAAATTTATACTTTCTTTATCTTTCTTGACTTCTATTACTTTTGCAACAACTCTCTGTCCTTCACGAACATGTGAACGTATATTTTTCACCCATCCTGCTGAAACTTCACCAATAAAAACAAAACCCTCTTTTTCTTCATAGGAGTCTAGAGTCAAGTATGCTCCATTCTCTCGAACATTTTTTACTGTACAAACTAATAATTCCCCCTCTTCAGGCCAATTATCATTTTTCGACATTATACTCCACCCTCTTTCATTCGAGGGCTTCTACTATTGTGCATCCACTAAGATCAGCTTTTCCGCCTGCAGGACTTACTATAGTAGATCCGCAGACAGAGCAGGATACTAGTGTAGCCGCTCTATCAAATATTATTGCTTCATTGCCACAATCTCGGCAACTCACTCTCAGAAATTTTCCACTCACTTTAGTCGCCTCATTTATCTATAAGTTCAAATTTTCTAGCTCGTTGACCGGCAGGAGAATGAGCTTTACCAGTTTCTGTACATCTAAATATCAAATTTACCCTTTTTGTTGGTTTTTCACCTGAAGGTTTTGGTCTTGGGAAACCACGATATCCTGAAGTAACTCTTCTAAATCTCCTTTGTCCCCATTTTAACTCACTTGCTCGACGCTTTTTAACACGTTCAACAGTATGTTCGGTATGCTTTCCAGCCGATGGACTATATCGCATTACCTTACGGGGCATTTTAACCATCTCAGTCACCTAACTGCCTATCGACGAAGCAAGCCGCCAATCGTTCGTATATGAAGTCTATCAAGACCTAATTCCATTTCTAACTGTCATTTAATACAAAAATAACATGTACACTACACATTGTCCAGTGTGCATGGATTGGTCCAACATGCAATTTTGGTTCGGATTTTTGGTACTTTTTTGTGGCTTATCTTTACATAGAATTGGTCCAGCATTCAAGAGGAGTAATTTTGGAAAACCTCTAATATTGTTAGGGTTTGTTTTAATATTTTTACCATATAGTGAATTATCCTCAATTGAGTATGATTTATTTATCTTCATGGCGGATAATTTACCTTGGTTATTTCTCTCATCATCTGGGACATATTTCGTTTTGTATGGCTCACAAATATATTGGGAAAATATAAATTCTGTTAAAATTTTAGGAATATTATTACTCTTGTTATCCTGGGTATATTTTTTCGCCTTTATTTCCAAATCATTTGATGCAGATTTATCATTGATAATTGCTAATTTATTTGGAATGTTACTCGCAATAATATATCTTATTTGGTTAATCAAATTTATTGAATCTAGAACTCCTAAGGTGGCGGAATCACTGCCTCTATCTGATAGTGAGAAGAAATATGTTACAAGTATATTAAAACGCAATTTAGGAGGAAATCCAGATGAAGATTGATGATTTCTTAATATCGATTATAGATGGTTCTATATTTATTTCATTGTTATTTTCTATACATTTATTATGCTCATATCATCCATATCATAGAATATTTCCTCTTATAATGGGAAATATATCTTTTTTATTTTTAGCTATATACATTAATTTATTTATTTTAAAACCAAACTCTAGTTTATCTTTAATTTTAAGAGAGTCAACATCCAATTCAATAATTTCAATTCTATATTTTTATCCATTTTTATTTATTTTTATCACATTTGTTATTGTAAAGTTATTTTTTAGGAAAAGACCTGAAGACCCTCTCTTGAAACTATTGGATTGAAATTAGAAGTTTATTTTACATTTATTTTAGGGCAACTCTCATAACAAGTTGGTTGGTGGCCGCGTTGTCTTCAAGGAGTGTTATGTATGTCCAAAGGTACACCAAGTATGGGAAAAAGACAGAAGTCAACTCATATTAGATGCCGCCGTTGTGGCCGTCATTCCTATCACAAACAGAAATCAGTTTGTGCATCTTGTGGTTATGGCGCTACAGCAAAAATGAGAAAATATCGATGGAACAAAAGAAATAGATCTATGTATCAACGCTAATTTAATCATTTTTTTAGAAATGCCTAAGTCCTTAGTACTAGAGGACGTAATGGTATTCGATGTGCGGTATCATCGGGATTGTCGGACACCCAAATTCTCATTCTGCATCGATGATTTATGATGGAATGCTCGTTTTACAACATCGTGGGCAAGATGCCGCAGGCATAGTAACCAGTGATTCAGAGAATATTACTCACAGAAGAGCCAATGGACTGGTGAGGGATGTTTTCACCGAAAAACATATGCAAAAATTGACAGGCTCTATGGGAATAGGTCATGTCAGGTATCCTACTGCTGGTTCTAACTCTGCTGATGAAGCGCAACCATTCTACACAAATACTCCTTTTGGCGTAAGTATAGCTCATAATGGAAATCTAAATAATAACGATGACATAATTAATGGCCTCCTCGAATATGATCACAGAAGAGTAAACACAAGTTCCGATTCAGAGGCTTTACTAAATCTATTTGCTGCTGAAATCCAACGTTCACTCAATGGTAGGCCAGGAGGGATGGATTCATTGTTGGAAGATGATATTTTCAGAGCAATCGAAAGACTCCACTTGAGAGTCGAAGGAAGTTATAGTGTAACGGCATTAATTACAGGTTGGGGACTTATTGGTTTCCGCGATCCTAATGGCATAAGGCCCTTATTTATGGGTAAAAATGAATTAGAAGATTTTACAGAGGTACTTATCGCTTCAGAAAGTGTTGCATGTACTGCGCTAGGTTTTACTCCCGACAGGGATATTGAACCAGGAGAAGCGGTTATTGTTAGAATTGATGGTAAAATTTCATCAAAGATATGTCATCCTGAAATAGTTCATAGGCCATGTATTTTTGAGCATGTATATTTTGCAAGACCCGACTCTGTGATAGATGGCATTTCTGTACACAATGCTAGACTAAGGATGGGAGAATTATTGGCAAAAAGAATATCTGAAGAATATCCTAATCACGAAATACAAGCAGTAATTCCTGTCCCAGATAGTGGGAGGATTGCAGCTCTGGACCTGGCAAAGCATCTTGGAGTTCCTTATAGAGAAGGATTTGTAAAAAATAGATATATTGGTAGGACATTTTTGATGCCCGGACAATCTGTGAGAAAAGATTCAGTTAGGAAAAAATTGAATACTATTGAAGGAGAATTTAATAATAAAATTGTTTTGATAGTCGATGATAGTATTGTCAGAGGAAATACCTCAAGAAGAATAGTTCAAATGGCTCGGGATGCAGGTGCAAAAAAGGTATATTTCGCTTCATGCTCTCCTCCGATAATACATCCGAATGTTTACGGAATAGATATGCCAGCAAAAGATGAATATGTTGCTTACAATAGAAACAATGATGAAATATGTAAAGCGATTGGTGCTGATTTATTATTCTATCAAAGATTAGATGACCTAGTTGAAGCATGTTTATCAGTAGGAAACAATAATCTTGCTAGCTTTGATTGTTCCTGTTTCAATGGAGTATATGTTACAGGAGGAATTACCGAAGAATATCTACAAAAGATAGAGAGAACTAGAAATGACAAAGCGAAAACATCGGTTCTTACCTGATTATTATAATTTCATTAATTCAGATTTAAGAATTGGTAATGCTTCTTCCCATGATGCCACAATTCCATAATCAGCTATGGTAAATATGGGAGCATCGGGATCTTTATTTATTGCAACAATATACTTACTTGATCTCATACCAGCTAAGTGCTGAATAGCACCAGAGATTCCAACTGCTATATATAATGAAGGAGATACCGTTTTTCCAGTTTGTCCAACTTGCATTCTATGTGGCATACCCCACTCATCTACTACTGCCCTGCTTGCACCTACAGCGGCATCTAATGAATCGGCTATACTTTCGAGGTGTGAAAAATTATCTACAGAACCCATTCCACGACCTCCTGATATGATTATATCCGCTTCGGTAACATCCAACCTTTCACTTGCTTTGTTAATTGCTTCAATAATAGCCACTCTCAAATCTGATGTCTGATCAACAACGCTTATCGGGGCTTCATTTCCTATATCTGCATTTTCAAATGCATTGGGCCTTAGAGTAATAACTGATTCTCCGCTGATTTCCAGCGTTTCCGTCGCTTTACCTGAATAAATCGGCCTAGTAACTGTTATTCCTGGGGAAATTCCAGTAACATCTTGTATTATTGGAATATTTCTTTTAGCAGCAATTATTGAGCCAATTTCCCTCCCATTAGGTGAGGCTGATATTATCACAGTCCCTTCACAAACTGAATTAATCGCTGATGCCCAAGCACTACCATCGAACAAATCAAAACAATCTCCATTAACTGAAATTATTTTTTCTACGCCCTTTATTTTTGATGCTTCTGAAGAACCTTTTCCATTTGGGCAAATTACTGTTGATTTAGAACCAATATTTGAGATAGCTCCAATTAATTGATAAGTCGTTTGATGGAGTAAATCTCCATTAGTTTCTGCTATTATTGTAAATTTCATTTTCTCACCTTATATTACGTTCGCCTCATTACGAAGTTTCGAAATTATCGTAGGAATTTCACCAACTCCTTCAAAAATTTGTCCTGGTTCTTTTTCTGGAGGAGAATTTTGTGCCTTAAGCAAAACTCTTTCTGAATCACTCCCCTCTAATCCCAGATTTTCTGGTTTTATTGTCTCAATTACCTTTTTCTTCGCCATCATAATGCCCCTTACATTTGGTCTCCTAAGTTCTGAAACACCTTTATCAAAGGTAAAAACACTCAATCCATTTGTTGATACCTTCTCAGTTCCTGAAATACTGGGTCTCACGGAGATAAATTTATTTTCTATAAAACTTACTTCTGAGACCATAGTGACACAAGCCGCATCAAGAATCTCAGCAACACCTGGTCCAGTTGATCCAGCATTTGTATCTGCTGCCTGTTTTCCACAGAGGACTACATCGACCTCATTATTTTTAATTACTGCAGCTAGAAAGTTCTGCACTTGAATACTATCTAAAATACCATCGACTGAAATATGAATAAGTGTATCTGCACCAACAGCAGCAGCATCTGTTAACATCTTTTTATTTCTCTCAGGGCCACATGCGATGGCAATTAAAACACCACCTGTTGCCTCTTTCATTTGTAATCCAGATTCTAAAGCATATTCATCATAAGGACTCATAGACCATTTACTTACGCTATTTTCATCTACCTTCCCATTAGACACATTAATCTTTGCAGTGGTATCAGGAACTTGTTTGAGTAATACGGCAATATTCATATTTTATCCTCTAGACAATTATTTTTAAATCTTCTAATTTGCCAAATATTATTGCATCAGATTCCTCTTGTAAAAGATTGAATACCAGTAATGTACCTTCCTAGGATGAGATTATGGATATCATGAGTTCCTTCATATGTTTTCACTGATTCTAGATTAGCCATGTGCCTCATTACTGGATATTCATCTAATATGCCATTTGCTCCATGTATGTCTCTTGCGACTCGTGCTATTTCTAGTGCTATATCGACATTATTCATTTTAGCTAATGAAATATGTTCAGGAATCCAATCTCCACTATCCTTTTTTTGCCCTAGATGATATGCCAATAATTGAGCCTTTGTTATCTCTCTGAGCATCCAAGATAATTTATTTTGCACCAGTTGATATGATGCTATTGGATGATCAAATTGTATTCTGCTCATTGCATAATCTTTTGCAGAATGGAAACATGCTTGGGCAGCCCCTACAGCACCCCATGATATTCCAAATCTCGCATTATTCAAGCATGAAAAAGGTCCTCGAAGGCCCTTTACGCCAGGTAATATACGGTTTTTAGGGATTTTACAGTCTTGAAAAACTAGTTCACTAGTTACACTAGCTTTTAGTGAATGTTTTCCTTTCATTTCAGGAGCAGAAAATCCTGGATCATTTTTTTCAACAATAAAACCTCTTATGACTCCATCTAGTTTTGCCCAAACTATTGCCAGATCAGCTATCGTTCCATTGGTAATCCACATTTTAGCACCATTTAGTATGTAATTATCTCCTACTTCTTCTGCTTTAGTAATCATATCTCCTGGATTTGAACCATAATCTGGTTCAGTAAGTCCAAAACAACCAATCCATTCTCCACTAGCCATTTTTGGTAAATAATAATTTTTTTGTTCTTCACTACCAAAATCCCATATTGGATACATAGCCAAAGATCCTTGAACACTTGCAAATGAGCGTAAACCGCTATCTCCTCTTTCCAATTCTCTACAAATTACTCCATATGCTGTGTAAGACAATCCAGGGCACTCATATCCCTTGAGAGGAGCACCTAAAACACCCATTTCACCAAGTGCTACTCGCCATTCGTCAGGAAATACTCCTTCTCGACACGCATTCTCAATTTTCGGTATAACTTCTTCATCAACCCAATCACGGACCATATCGCGAACCATTCTTTCCTCATCACTCAATAATGAATCAACTTCATAGAAATCTAATGCCTCATAACCCATGTTTCTCAAAACGTTCCGTAGGCATAATACAAATGAAAGTATCCATAAGAAAGGTACGAATTATTCAAAGAATTAATCTTGTGATTATTCTAACTAATTATTTTTCTAATTAAAAAATTTAACTTGTCAGTTGGTTATTTTTTTATCATTATCATCCGGCAGTATTGAATAGCAAATTACCTCCCGACCATTTATGGAAAGATTCGACGTTAAGCGTGGATTAGTGAAGCAGATTACAGAAGATGGCGGTTTAGGTGCGGTAGCAAAGAAATATTTTGAGGTCGTGAATGATAATGGAAACAATTCTTTTTCTGGTTCACATGATATAATGACATCTATAGAAGCGCATTTCAATGATTCTGGAGCATTAATTGTTGATGTTAAAAATATACCTCCCAATTTTGAAGATAAAGAAGCAATGAAAATCGCACAGGATAGTAGAAAAAGATGGACACAATTCCTTGATGAGGTTACAGGATATAACTCAAAACAAAGAGGAGACAAAGCAAAAGAATGGGCTAAGAAAGGAAGTAAAGCAAAATCTGCTATTTCACAAGCATTACATTTTATGAAAGTGTCATCAAATGTTTCCGACGAAATCAAAGAACAAGCTGAATCTCTAATAGCTGAAATAAATTCATGCTTGGAAAATAATGATTTTACAAAGGCAGCAAGTCGTGGTGAAAAATTAAATAAATTATTTCAATAATGGGGTTTAAAGATGAATAAGGACTTAAGTGAATCTTTAGAGTCCGAATTAGAAGAAAAAATCAATCGAATGTTTTCTAGTTGTGAAGAAGTAGTTGGTGTCGATCATATCGTCAAAATATTATCTGGTTCTAAAACTCATTCTGGAGGGAATTTGATTAATGCATATATAGGATTAGAGCCCAGTGGTAAGGCACATTTGGGTTGGTTAGTGTTGGCTGAAACTATGCAAAACCTACTAAATGAAGGAGTTAATGTCACAATTTTACTCGCTGATTGGCATGCGTGGGTAAATGACAAATTTGACAGAGACATGTCTAAGATTTCTCTTGCCGCAGATTATATGTCAGAAGTTTTTAGAGTCTTATTAAACCATCCAGAAGAAGGAAAGGACCCAGGTCAAATACAATTTATCAGAGCATCAGAAGTAATGGATAGTGGGAAATATTGGGAACGTGTTTTAAGATGCTCAAAAAATATGAGCCTATCAAGAGTAAGAAGAACATTCGGAATTATGGGAAGAGACGAAAACTCCTCTGATCACGATTTATCTGCCTTTTATTATCCAGCATTGCAAGCAGCAGATATATTTGAGTTAGAAATTGATATCGCACTGGGCGGTATGGATCAAAGAAAAGCACATATGTATATGCGTGAAGTTGCTGATAGGAATGATTGGACAAAGGCAACCTGTATTCACACTCCAATGCTTTCAGGTTTGAAAGGAGCAAGTGGTAGAATGGACTCATTTGATCACAAAATGTCTAAATCAGACCCAAATAATGCTATCTTAATCCATGATGATGAAAAGAAACTAATGAAGAAGATGCGTAAGGCGTTCTTAGAAGTAGGCAATCCCTCTTCAGCTATTTTTGAAATAGCCCGATTCATAATACTGCCCAGGCTAGGCAAAATAAACGTGTCTCCAAAACCTGAATTCGGAAAACCTTCTACTTGGAAAGATATAGACGAATTTGTCGCTGCAGTATCTGATGAGAAAATTCACCCTTTTGATGCTAAAATGGCAGTTGCATCGGGTCTTTGTGAAATTTTATCACCAATTCAAAAATATTTTGATGCAAATCCATCAGTCATTGAAGCCATAAATGACATAACTGGCGCAGTATAGTATAGTAAAAAGTAAGTGTTTAATGACAATTATTAGCAGAGATGTCATAACCTATTGGGTATCGGAATAATCGAAGGTGAGCATTATGGCAGATGTCGGAATTGATGATATAGCAATTTATTTCCCAAAAACATATTTTGATATGAAGGATTTTGCTGAGTTTAGAGGTGCAGATTTTGGTAAATTAAACAAAGGACTTGGTTTGGCAGCCATGGCAATACCAGATGCTCATGAAGATACGGCAACAATGGGCGCAAATGCTTGCGCCAGATTGATTGACAGGAATGAAATCGATCCAAGAAAAATTGGGCGAATATATCTAGGGACTGAATCTGCTCTTGACGGTGCTAAGCCTACTGCTACATACATAATGGATATGTTAGAGCAACGTTATTGCGATGACTATGGAGAGAATTGTTTTCGTAATTGTGATGTTGTTGACATGACTTTTGCATGTATAGGAGCAGTCGATGCAATGCATAATACATTAGATTGGGTAGCCAGAGGAGAAAAGGAAGATAGGATCGGGATTGTTGTTTTCGCTGATAATGCAAAATATGATTTAGGGTCTTCAGGTGAATATACTCAGGGCGCCGGAGGTGGAGCAATCCTTATTCGCCACAAACCTAGATTAATTCAGATTCCCGATATTTGGGGAGTTTCAACTATGCCAGTGCATGATTTTTTCAAACCACGTCGTGAAGTTGAGATGAAAACAGTCGTTACTAATGTATTGGATTTAGCGGAAGAAGCAGGTGAGCCAAAAAAAGAAGGCTTAGTTGAAAAGATTTTAGCGATATTACCCAGATCTTCCAAGAAGGATGACATTATGTTTGAATCTCATACATTAAAAATCCACAAAGACACTCCAGTTTTTGATGGTCAATTTTCAAATCGTTGTTATTCAGAGTCAGTAAAGAATGCATTCATCGACTTCCGTTCAAAAGCGATAAAATGTGGACGTTACAATCCAGAAAGCGACGATATATTGACAGAACAATGGAGTAGAATAATTGTTCATCTCCCTTACGCATTCCAAGGTAAAAGAATGTTCCCTGATGTTTTCCGACACGATAGAAGGCATCTTCCTATGTGGGAAAAAATAGTCCAAGAGATAGGTCCAGAACCCTTTCCTGAAGATTTTGATGATTCTCCTCAAGGTATGGAAGAGTTCGAAAAAGCAAATGACTCTTACAGGAGATTGATTTCCAAAACTGAAGAATTTAGGTTATTTTCTGAAAGCAGGATTGAAAAAACTCAGCGCGCATCAAGTCTTGTTGGAAATCAATATACAGGTTCAATTTTCTTGGCTCTTATGTCTACGATGGAGTCAGATTTCACCGAAGGGGTTGAAATGGAAGGTAAACATGTAGGTTTATGCGGTTACGGAAGTGGAGCCAAAGCCAAAATTTTCGAAGGAATAATTCAACCTGGTTGGAAAGATGTTGCTAAAGAATTCTATTTATTCGAGAGACTCAATAATAGGACTCCATTGGATAAAGATACATATGAAAAATTACACCGCGGTTCTCAGAAAAAATCTGTGGTAAAACCAAGCTCTGAATTTGCATTAGTTGCCATAGGAGGAGAAGGAGCATTAGAAGGTCAAAGAAAATATTCTTGGATTCCTTAATCTAATGATAAATATTTACCAATTACGGTTTTATAGCTCTGTTTATTACTATTCGCTGTACTTCTTGGGTGCCTTCATAAATTTGAGTAATTTTTGCATCTCTAAAGAATCTTTCAACAGGGAAATCAGTAGTATATCCATATCCTCCAAGAACTTGAACAGCCCGTTCGGATACCCACATTGCAGTATCTCCTGCGAATAATTTTGCCATACTTGCTTCTTTCGTATGTCGTTCTGTCCCTTCTTCGTAATGTCTTTGTTTTGCCCATGATGCCTTGTAAACCATCATTCTAGCCGCTTCTATCTGAGTTGCCATATCTGCTAAATAATTCCCTATGCTTTGATGGTATGCTATTGGTTTACCAAATGCCTGTCTTTCGTGGGCATATCCGAGTGCCGATTCATAAGCACCTTGGGCTATTCCCAAAGCCTGAGCTGCTATTCCAATACGAGAATTATCCAGAGCATTCATGGCTATCGGAAAACCTTCACCTACGCCCTTAAGTATATTTTTAGCTGGAACTTTACAATTTTCTAAGAGTAATACACATGTGTCTGATGAACGTATTCCCAATTTCTCCTCTTTCTTGCCGACACTAAAACCTTCCATGTCAGAATCTACAATGAAAGCCGTTGTTCCTCCATGTTTCTTTACTCCATATTCGGGATGGTCTACATCTTTCGCAAATAGGACATATACATCGGCACTTTTGCCATTTGTTACCCACATTTTTTCACCATTCAAAATATAATGACTACCATCTTCACTCATTTTTGCACGACATCCCATTGCAGCAGCATCTGTGCCAGCACCGGCCTCAGAAAGTGAATAAGCTCCTATTTCACCTTTGGATAGTCTTGTCAAATATTCTTTCTTTTGATATTCATTACCATGGAGCGATATCGTTTTTGCACATAGGCCTACATGTACACAGAACATGACTGAAAATGAAGGATCAACGCGTGCTAATTCTTCGACAATTATCGCTTCACTGATATCGTCGACCGGATTCCCTCCAAATTCTTCAGGTATTGTTATTCCTTGTAATCCAGATTCACAGAACGCTTTCCATTCTTCAAGAGGCGGAGTAGCAGTCCTATCTCTCTCTAGGCAGGTGGGTGCTAATACCTCCTCTGCAAAGCTTCTAACCATCTCCCGAATCATACTTTGTTCTTCTGTTTCCTCGAAATCCATACCTATCTCGTCATCACGGGAGTAGTACACATTGTTAACTTCTCGCCAACGTCAATCAGGCTATTTTACAACGAATCATTAAAATCTGAGTTGGTGGCGCCCGGCAACGAAAGTAACATGTCTGACGGTGACTTTTTTGAATTTAGCATAGCCCATGATAGAAGATATAGCCTAGATCATTTATGGATTCAGGTTTTAGATGAAAAGAAAGAAGAGGATATGACTGTCAAAATAGGACTTAGCGAATTTATCAGGGCTGATTGTGGAGATATTATTAGAGTAGTTTTAGCAAAACCTGAAGATGATAGCGAATTTAAAATCGATTCTGATGAAGACGATGTAATGCCTGATGACGATGCTGATGCTACTCCAATTACAAGTGGTGATGAATTAGGAACTGATGATCTAATGATAACAGTTAGAACCGCTGATGAGAGATTATTGATTAATGCCCCTTTCCCTTGTAAAATCGTAGAACTAAACGGTGATGTTGAAGATAATCCAGATTTAGTTAATGATGACGCTTATGGAGACGGATGGTGTCTAATCGTAAAACCACATGAATTTGATAATGACATGTATTTGGACTTAAAAGAATATATTGAATATCTAAATGAATTGTAATTCATGGCCACGATAAGGACAACCATTCTTCTGGATTTGAGTGTTCCCAATCTATATCATTAAGAAGTTCTAAAACATCTTCGATATTATCTATATCCATTTCAATTTGTTTTCTATGTAACCAGCCTTTAAGCCTCCCCAATCTCATCTCAGGCTTCAATCCAGTTTCCGCAATTAACATTTCACCATTCACTAATGGGTTACGGCCTACCTTCAAAGGAGATAATTCTTCAATTGCTTTTTCAACTTCATCTGTCTCTATTTTCATCCCTTTTAGATATTTGAAAAGAGATTTCTTTTGTTCTTCTGACAATGAAGCCCTAAATCTTCTCATTTCAAATATATTTTCACTACTGGGAATATTAACGCCATTATTGTGTAAGAAAACTATCATCTCCATTTCCTTGCTACTAATTTTTAATTTTTTTCGAATAAATTCAGATAACGATTTTCCATCTTTTTTATATGAATTAAAAATTAAAGCAATGTTTACTATGTAGTCGTCCGACAAATTAACTTCAAAGTCCATTTCTAAATTATCAAAAATAATCTCCAATACTCCTAATTTATGCATTTTTTGTAAAACCATCTCTTTATTATTCAATTGTAATATTTTCTTTAATTCTTCATTTATCCTTTCTTTTGATATATTATTCAACACATCAGCATTGTTTATTATTGCAATTTCTAAATCACGATCAAAATTCATTACTTGATTATCTTTAAGGCCTGTAAAACGAAATGCTCTGAGGATTCTTAAACCGTCTTCTCTTATTCTTTCCTCTGCGATACCTACACATCTCAATATATTATTTTTCAAATCTGATATACCATTATATTCATCAATTAAAACATCATCTTTATCTAATGCCATTGCATTGATTGTAAAATCTCTTCTTGCAATATCATCTATTACGTTAACACCAAATACCACATTTTCTGGCCTTCTATTATCTGTGTAAATTCCATCACTTCTTAGAGTTGTTACTTCTATTTCTTTAGAACCAATATCTGTCCTGACTCTGACAGTTCCGAATTTTTCACCAATCATGATTGATTTTGGAAAAATATCTAAAATTTCTTCTGGAATGAGATTGGTTGCAATATCTACATCTCCAGGACTTATTCCGAGAATCAAATCTCTAATCCATCCTCCAACAACCCAGGCATGACCTTTCTCTCTCAACTTTTGAATAATGTATTTTGTTTCTTTATCGAGTCGGGTTTGTGACACTTCCGGAAACCCTTTCATAACTGCTCCTGATGCATCTCATGAATGATTGCTTCGGCAGACAATTATATTCGGAGGTGGTTTTGCGAGTGACATGAAGGTCGAACTGATGCCTCTGGAGTTACTACTTCCTCATGAGGAAATAATTCCTAGCAAGGTAAGTCAATTAGAGAAAATGACTATCAGATGGAATGCATACGTCCTCCCACTTGTTGTTGATAAAATTACTGGAACAATACTTGATGGCCATCATAGATACAATGTGGCAAAAAACCTAGATCTACAATGTTTACCTTGTGTATTGGTAGATTATTTATCGGATGACTCAATTGAACTAGATGTATGGCCAAAATCAGGAAGAGAATCAATATCTAAAGAAGAGGTGATACAAGCCGGACTTTCAGGAGTTCTTTTCCCTCCGAAAACTAGTAGGCACAGGTTGCCAGACCACCTCCCTCCTATTTCCATGCCTCTTTCTAGGTTGATGTTTCCCGCAGTAGGTTAAATTTCCTTATGTTCTTGTAAAAATTCTTTAGAAATTGTGGACAAAAGTAAACTTTCTGAATTCGAGATTTCTTTGATTAATTTAAGAGTTTTTTCATCAATAGGTCTTCCTACTAAATCTTCAATTATTCTAGCTTGCATTTCTTCACTTCTTTTTGAATTTGATAAAATTTTAATTCTTATTTCTGTTGCTACAGTTTCTCTATTACCTCTCAATAATCTGGTTACAAATAAATCACTTGATTCCTCATACATATGTTCCTTTATTTTACTAATTTCCCACCATCTAATTTCTCTAAGGGTTGAGACAAGCGGATCTATAATTTCTACCGATTCGCTTTTGCTCCATGAAATCACCTTTTCTTGTATCTTTTGATTTTCTAAAGATTTTTTCACTAAAATTTTAATTACACCATTTATTTCCTTCTTTGTATCACTATCAGACATTTCTAGTAAATAATCATCAAAAATATCCATTTCTGAAAGTTTCGAATCATTTTTAATAATCTCCAGTGCAGCCTTTCTAACTGCATATGAATCATCTTGTAGAGCTGAAATAATTATCTGGGCATCTAAATTCTTCATTTGAGTAAGCTTATTTATTGTAATTTTTCGAATTATTTTATCTTTAGATTTTAATCCTTCTAGAATCAATTCATCAATTTTATCACTATCTGCTCGAAATTTAGACTCCCAACCAGCAATTCTTACCGCTATATCTTTATCAATGCATAATTTATCAATTATCTCTAACTTTTCTTGACCCAGTCTTAATGATATCTTGGATGCTAAAACTCGCTGTTCAACATATTTTGAATTAGATAATTTATTGACTATTTCAATATCATTAACCCCAGCCCATTTTGTTATTGCTTCCATTGCTCTTTCCCTATACCATTGATCATCATCTTCAAGTAAAGGTACAAAACTAACTAAATTAATGGCATCGTTTACTTCGAATAATTTCCTCACAGCACGTCTTCTCTGTCTTTCATCTTTGTGATTAAGACGTAATGTTGCCGGATGCCTCATGCTTACTCCAACAATCTATTTATCAAGAATACTTCTATTGACAATTATGGAATTAAATCTTCGTGTCCACCATTATTGGAGTAATATTCATTATTAATTGATTCAATGTTGGTTATATCTAGACCATCTATCCCAGTTAAAATCGGCCATAGAGGTCCAAGCCATTCCATTTCTGCGAGTAATAATTCCATTACGGGATTCTCTAGGATTTCTTCCTCGGTAGAATATTCATCTACTATTGGTATTTCGGGAGGGAGATTCTTTAGAGACCAAATTAAATTATTTATTCTATTCAATGATTCTTCTTCTATTTCTATTACTTCAAGGATTAATTCTAATGCATTTTCCATATGTTCAACAAGATTATCCGGTTCGAAAGGATTCCTCTCTAATTCACTGATATCCATAGGGCCAAACACTACTCCTCCTAAATCAGTATCTATCCATTCATCCCCCTGTTTCTCCTTCTTAATGAGTCTCTGATGGACAATACTTCCTACTGGTCCAAGAATAAAACCATCATTCTTTACCTTAAACTTGATTTCTGAAGGAACTTTTTTCACAAATCCGGTTATTAGAATCCTGTCAAAATAATAATCATCAATATTTTCCAAGTCGTTTGAGTTATTTAGATAAATTTTTCCAGATTCTAAATACTCTTTTAGTTTACTCTGTGTATAACTTCGCACTTCTTCATGAGGCTCTATTATTGTTATTTTTCCATTTTCGCCAACTAAATTATTCAATAAGGCAGATATGTAACCCCCCTTTGATCCCATCAAAAGTATTTTCTGACCTTTCACTATTTCTAAATGATGGAGCATTGTAACTATCATGTGGGGTGCAGAAATTGTTTTTGACATTCCTGATTCGGTTGTTAGGAAAGGCACTGGCTTATCATTCCAGAAATAATCTAATTCGTGATCAGTAAATTTTGCAGGATCAACTTGTTCCATTGCTGTTTTTATGTGCTTAGAGATTAGTATTCCGGACTTTTCTAAATCTTCGAGTAATTTTGTCATTGACCTCATACTAATCCTTCAATATAGCGGT
>QQRX01000024.1 GCA_003602595.1 Candidatus Poseidoniales archaeon
AAGCCAAAGCCAAGTTCTGTGGAATCGATCGGCCCTAAATTTGGTATTATATCAAGTGTAACAAAACTCTCAACTCTTGAATCGGTGAATTGAGATTTATCAGGATTATAATAATCAGCAGCCATCCCTATGGCAATCAAAGGAACAAGATCAAATATTCTGGCGCCAATATTTGCTAGTAGTCCACCTATCGCTCTTTCCCAATATCTAGTCACATAAGGTAAAATTCTCCATATCTGTCTACCAATTATTTGTTTATCTTCACCAAGGTCAGACGCATCTTTACTTATGGAAGATACTATGATGTCTTCGGCTGAGTCTGTAGAAGTGCCCTTGGACATATTCTTCCGGAACGACAGAAGCGTTTCAATATGTGGTAGTGAAATCCTGCTTATGTTGGTGCGCCCGCCGGGATTTGAACCCAGGACATGAGGTTGGAAACCTCAGGTGATAACCCCTTCACCACAGGCGCGATATTACACCGAAGACATTACCTTACAAAATCAATTCGGTCACATTTATTCAAATGCTAAGGCTATCTCGAAGGACCGATGATGATTAGGCAGAGAGTTGGAATTTTATTGATGATAATTTTTCTTCCAATTAATGGGCCTCTAATCAGAATGATTTTATCCGAATTAAATATTCAAATGCCCATTGGAGATTTTTATTTCTTCGCTCTTTGTATACTAATTTTTGTAATCGGAGGATTCATGACCTTTACTCCAAAATTAAAATTCGAATCTATAAATAAATCTCTTTAGGCCATTTTGAATGAATATTTTTCATAAGGTCAATTATTTCATTATCTGAATAATCTAATTCCCACATTTTCCTACATAATTGTTGAGTCCTTTTTGGTACAGTTTTGGGCCCTAGAACTGCACCAGGTCTATTCATATCATCCAAAAAATCAGTTTCCATGCCCCAAATTGAATTTGATTTTTCTAAGGTGTTAATTATTTTCTCTACACTTCCTTTACCTACACTAATTGTTGAACTAATTCCATTTGTAAAATTTGAGTCTAGATTTGGAGGAGCAAAATGTCTTATCAATTTGCTTTTTACCATTTTTGATTTTTTACGTAATTCTTCTATTTCAGAATATGTTTTTTTACCATTATTTTCGACGTGTAATTGAATGCTTACTCCTTCCTTTGCAGAATTTTCCATAATCTGCAATAACAATTCATTTGCCCTATTCCAGGTTTGATTATTTACTGGATAATGAGGCCTTCCAACTTCTCCAAGACAAACTGCGTCTCCATCAGAGATATATTCTAATGCTAAATTAACTGCTTCTAGGTGTAATTCAGTAGATTTTTCATAACCCATTGATTTAATTTGCTTTTCCCAAGAAACAGGGTGAGGTCCTAAGGTTACTAATACTTCTATGTCAAATGTATTTCTCACCTCATTTGCCATATTTATTGTATTTAGATAGGCTTTTTTATAATCTTTAATTTTTTTTGGAAGATTATTAAAATCAGGTTTATGAACTAAGTTGATTGCTGTACCGCCAACTTTTACAAATTCATTAATCGCATCTAGATAGCGGTTATTCCTATCTAGATGTATATGTTGATCCATTATTTCTCCGTGCCAAAAACCATCCTCTAACATCTTTCTCAAGCCAATGTTCCTTCTCTTTCAAGTAAATCTTTCCAATAACTTATCGCCAACTCAACTACTCTTTTTGATTTCTGCCCTAGGACAATTCCTTTACCATTACTGAATAATATTATTCGGCATTCATGTCTCTTGGCATCGATTCTTAACGCATTAATATTATTGTCCAGGGCTATATCATTAAATCTATCATTCGCTAATTCGAGTAAAACTGCCCTGCCCAGTGAAAATTCTACTAATAATTCTCCTGTTTCACATTTTAGTCCTTCATCAGACATACCAATACTGAGAAGAAATCTTTGTGTCACTAATTTAGCAACCTCCTGTCTCGAGATATTATGAATAATTATTGATCCAAACTTATCGATAATTAAAGTCGATTTTGGATTTTCATTAACAATTATCGAGTATTCTCCATCCTTAATCCCTCCTGCCAAATCTACTACATCTTCATGCTTTACAGGCTCAGAAGGAGTAAATCTGAAGGTTTGTGTTTGTATTTTAAAAAAGTTAGATTCTCCTTCCATATTTCATCCTCTTTCTATTTTTTCTACTGTATCAGTTCTATTCAATGAATCATATAATTGTTCAAGGTAAGCTTGGTGGACGGGCACTAATAATGTAACGTCGGAAACGTTACTTTCATCAAGTCTTCTATTTCTTAAATCTTGTAGAGCACCCTTTATTCTTGCTGCAAATCTTTTATTACGTTCTTCAATTAACTCTTCAGTAAGGGCTCTTTGTTCTTCGATCCACCATGACGCAGCAGCAGCTGCAGCGGCACCCAATTCCGAATTCACTTTTTCCGAAATCTCCACTTTCTTCGAAGCTTTTAGACGATTTTTTGCATATCTTCTAGATGTGTTTATAGTCTTCAAGAGATTAATTAATTTTACTTGATTATCTGCATATTTAGAATACCATTCTTCCCAGTTCTTATCAGTTATTTCTGGTATTATCGTGTAAACCGGCTTCCCTCCTGTATTTTCAGCATGCTTCAATAATCTAATCGGCTCTGGATCTGGAATACTTGGGCCATTAACCTCCAAATTTTGGATATCTCTCAATAGTAAACTCATAACTCCTCCCGAAGATAATCTAGCTTCTACATTTATCCCAGGACTTTTTATTTCATCCTTATCTTCTTGTTTTAATATTGCTATATCATCTTTAGAGTATAATAGTGCTAAACCATCCCATTTCTTGTATCTTAGAGAATTAGGCATAACCACGCACGGAAGGTGAGGCCAAATCACTATTTTTCCTCCTTCTGGATCTTGATAAATTAGAGATTCCCACCTCAGACAGGGTACTTCCATAACTCTGCGAAGGGTTATCATGATACAACTATACCTATCAAAACACTCATAATTGATAAATTTAGATGTAGCATTCAAGCATGATGACTTATCATCGAGGCTTGATAGAACATGGAGATGCCCTACTCTCTCGAACCCGTCGTACTCTTGAATGAAGTTTTTCCAGGTCATACTAATGCATTAAATACACTGTTCGGAGGTCACTTAATGAGTATCATGGACACTAGTGCTGGAATGGTTGCTTCGAAATTTGCACATCGCGAATTTGTAACTATCTCCGTAGATGCACTTAAATTCCGTAAACCAGCATTCCAAGGCGATATTATTAGAACAACAGCCAAAGTTGTTTGGACTTCTCCTCGTACTGCGGGGATACATGTTACTTCTTGTCGCATGTCTAGGTCAGAGTGGGAAGGTGAAGAAATTTGCTCAGGGTTCTTTTTTATGGTTGCTATTGATGAATCTATGAATCCAATCAAAATACCTCAATTCAAACCAATAACAATTGAAGAAAAAGAATTATGGAATCAAGCCCAATCTGCTAGAGATGCTATGAAATAGGTTCAAAATGACCATTCATTTCAACAACTGAATCATTGTCGGATTCTTATGCCTGTTCTCAATATTGCATTTATAGGATCTGAAAATTTTGCTAGAAATTTAGCAAAAAAAAGTGATTCAAGAGATATAGAATCTTATGTTTTCAAAGAAGGATCAGGTAATGATGTACGTATCTTATCTTTTTTGAGGCCACTAAAATATCCTGATAGTCTAAGGCCATTGCTATCGGTATTGAACGTAACTAAAGTTGGAGTGATAGAAATATCGACATTAGATTCTTCACTAGGAGAAATTTTAGTTTCATTTGCAAGTGCTGGAATAGAAAAAGGAATTGCGATAATCAATCCAGAAAAAGGAAATTGGATTGATATAGAACAGGTAAAAATCATTTTCTCCCAATTAAAACTCGACTGGAAAATATATCAGTCTATGCCAGAAAATCATGAAATTAGAGGATTACTGTTTGAGATGATGAATCAAACAGATATTAGTGAAAAATCACTTATCTTACCTATAGACCAACATTTCGTTGTTCAAGGAATTGGATTAGTAGGGATTGGCTATGTTCAATCTGGACAAATTAAAAAACACGATACCATAGAAGTAATTTCATTAGGTGAGAGGGGAATTGTAAGAAGTTTACAGGTAATGGATGATGACGTCGAAGTCGCATGTTCGGGAGATAGAGTTGGAGTAGCAATTAGAAATCTACGTGAAGAAGCATTACACAAAGGGTGCATTATAGTACATCCCAATTCCGAAGTAATTGTGAAACACACTAATTCCTCCTTTCTTTTGAATAAAGCACCTTTCCAGAAAAAAATTATTAAAAAAGATGATATTATTCATGCATCCACTGATATGCAATTCGTTGTTGGCCGAGTTACAAATATTTCTGAAAATAATATCGAAATTAAATGGGAAAATCCACTATGGATAAGATCTGAACAAAATAATCAAATTATTTTGGCTCAATTGGATTCAAAACCTATGAGGATTATCGGGACTGCAAAAAATATGATTCCCGAATAATATTTTTTATACATAAATATGAATCATCATGCCTATAATTACATTCATTTTATACCATATGAACTAGTCTGCGCCAACTGGATGTATTCAGCTGGGCTAAATAGCCCAACTGGAGAGGGGGAAACCGAACTACTCGGTAATCTTTCTCTTGTTGGGGTTAAAGGGTCGTTTTGTGCAATACTTTCTGACCGAGAATTGACTCTCGAGAGAAGTGACGGTAAAGGCTTACGACTTTCCTTAGCAGCAGTTAATAGAACTAGACATCTAACAATCCCTTTTTTACCTAATGGCCTAGTTCCATTAGGTATAATTTCTATAATTCTAGGTTTATCTACTATATCTTTTCCATATGGACTAATTCCAATAACCTTAGGTTTCCTTGCTATCTCATTAAACATTTTCTCACGATACCCAATAATTTCTATTGACACTAATTCAGGTGATAGACATTTAATCGCAGGGAGTGAAGGCTCGTTACTAAGGTTAGCAACCATGATTTCTAGACTAATACATGGCAGTAGTATGAATGAGGCCAGAGTAGGGCTAGAAAATCTGGAAAAAGAAATGCCTATTTTTCCTGCATTTACTCATGCTGGAGGAAATTTTACCAAACATAGCAATAAGTTATTAATGAACAATAATGCATTACCAGAACAATTTACAGATATAAGAAAAAATACAATTCAAAAATCATTATCTTTTGACCAAATGAATGAAAATCTAGATGCAGAAGAAGTGAACTTCAAGGGTACTTCTGTGGTTGATACTCTATTAGATGAAAAAATTTCACCAAAATCCGCTTATGAAAGTGCATGGAACACTCCTCCTCCTCCGTGGTATAAAGAAAAGCAGAGGATATCTGAAAATAATGAAAATTTAAATTTAAGTATTGAAAAAAAGGAAAATAGGATGGATTCCGTATTATCAGAGGCAGCTGGACAATTAGAAATGTTTGGAGAAGGACTAGATATGTTTGGACAAGGCGGTTTATTTGATCAAAGTATAGATTCCCATAATGATGATATTTTTCCTACTAAAGATATTGAAAACAAACATAATATTGAAAATAACCCGATTCAAATATCAAGTTCTCAAATGATGAAAAAGGCATATGAGACTTACGGCTCTCCCGAGTTTGAGTATCAAAGGACATATGAATTACCCCGTCCAAATGAAGAGGCGGTGAGGGAAGAGTGTAAATCTGGAATTGTGCAAGAAGCAAGAGCTAAACAAGAAATCAGAGGTAGGAACAAGGAATTACAATATTCCTATGAATCGACAAATTTAGATAGCTATCCTTCATTAAAAAAATATGCAAATAAAGGAAATAATCAATTTTTCACCATTAAAAATAATCCAAATAGTATTTCTTCATCATTATTAAATAGATTATTCCGACCATCGGCTATTTCTGTGAAAAAAACACAACCGCATATCCATTCTGATAATCGATTCCAAACGTCTCAACATCTAAGATTAAGAAGTGATCAAGAACATCAGTCAAGTACTGTTTTTCGTTCTAGAAGAACAAATAAAAAAAATGAAAATGACGATGCAATGAAAATTATAGATTCGATAGTTTCCAGAGTATCTAATGATGAGAAAATTGAAAAAAGGTTGAGCTTTAAAAATATGAGAAAGACGACTAATTCTTCTGAAAATAATATATTACCAGGTATTAGAAAATTAGGCTAAACCAACAATTCTTCTATATTTATCAACTCTAGCATGATATTTTCCCTTTTGTAAATCAATCAGATTAGTAGACCCCAATCCACCTATTATAAACGAAGATGTGATTGTAGCATGAACTAAGGAATTACGCATAATTTCAATATCTTCTATCGCACCATTACATCCAACAATATTAGCCAACATTGCTCCTGCAAAAGCATCTCCGCATCCTGTCGGATCAATCACATTTTTTGTAGGGTAGGAAGGCAGTGAGATAATCCCACAAGGCAAATATGCTAGAACGCCGCCACTTCCTCTTTTGATTATCAAACTCCTAGGTCCTTTTCCTGCAGATGCTCCTCCAAACAATGCTTCTCCTGAGATTATTTTTTCAGCAGCAATTGTTACAATTTCCTCTCCTGAGATTGCACAAACCTCTTCTTCATTTAATATGGCTATGTCTACTTTTCTCAGTGCTTCAGATAATAACTTGAATTCTGTCTTTATCCATAACATAAATGTGTCTAATACTGATATATTAGGACTACATTCTTTAAGAATCTTTATTTGAGAAGACGGATGCATATTTGCACAGAACAAAATGTCAACATTCTTCCAAAAATTAGGAATTTTTGGGTTAAAATCTCCTAAAACATTTATTTCTGTAGATATGGTCTGGGCATCATCCATTGTACCCTCATATCTTCCTGACCATCTGAAGGTTTTTCCCGGAATTTTTGAAATTCCTTCTATATTTATGCCTCTTTCATCTAATAACCGTAAATCTTCTTCTCTAAAATCATCTCCTATCGGTCCTATTGCCCCTACTCTAGGAAACATCCCAGGTTTCAATGGAAGATGAAATGCTGCAGAAATAGATGCATGAACTGCCGATCCTCCTAATACATCGTACCCGTGAACTTTTGGTGTCTGAATATGGTCGTAGCCCATACTTCCAACTATTACTAAGTCCATCAAAACCCTCTCGTAATCAATTTTGGATGTTCTTCAAGATATTTAATCGTTATTTCTTTATTTTTGAAATCCTCCTCATTTAAGATTTTTTTATGAAGTGGAATTAGGGTATCTAATCCTGTCAAAATTACTTCATCCAAGGTGGCAATCATCTTTTTTATAGCTTCTTCTCTAGTTGGAGACCATATGATTATTTTGGCAAGAAGAGAGTCAAATGATGCTGGAACATCATATCCGGTATGGATATGGGAATCAATCCTTACTCCTTGGCCACCAGGCCATATACATTCCCATACTCTTCCTGGTGAGGGCTCTAGTGTCCATGGATTTTCTGCATTGATTCTCACTTCAATAGCATGTCCTCTGATATTTACTTCTTCCTGCGTTATTGTTAATTCTTTTCCTGCTGCAATTTTTATTCCTAATGCTACGAGATCTACTCCCGCTATCATTTCAGTAACCGTATGTTCAACCTGTACTCTTGGATTAACCTCTAGGAAATAAAAATTACCTTCTTTATCTCTTAAGAATTCAAAAGTTGCTAGTCCTTCATAACCCACTAACTTAGCACCTTTAACAACTATTTCTCCAATTTCGTCTCTTACTTCATCACTAAGCCACGGGCCTTCTTCTATTATTTTTTGATGCCTTCTTTGAATTGAACAAAATCTTTCTCCGAAATGAATCGCTCTTTTACCATCACTTAATACTTGAAATTCAATATGTTGGGCGCCTTCGATAAATTTCTCTATGAATACTCTCCCGTCTCCAAATGCAGATAATGCCCTTCCTTGACATAGATTTAGTGCACTTTCAAAATCATCATCATTATTCACTACTTGCATTCCTATTCCTCCTCCTCCAGCAGCAGCTTTTATGATTAATGGAAAGCCTATTTCTTCAGCTATTTTCTTTGCTTCAATTACATTTGTAATTGGTTCTTCAGAACCTTTGGCTATGGGTAATCCAGCTTTTGCCATTATTTCACGAGCCGAAATTTTATCTCCTAATATCTTTAATACTTCCGAATTAGGACCAATAAATTTTATTCCCTCTTCTTCCAATCTTCTTGCAAAAGTTGGATTCTCGGCTAAGAATCCATATCCTGGATGCACGGCGTCGACGCCAATATCTACAGCGCCCTTTACTATGGCCTCAATATCCAAATAAGATGCTAACGGGTCTTCACGGGGGATATATATTCCTTCATCTGCTAATCTAACTGGCAAAGATAAACGGTCTTCTTTACCATATATTATTGCCACTTCGATATCGAGACAACGCAGAGATCTCATTATTCTTAGAGCAATTTCGCCCCTATTGGCGATTAGAACTCGGCGAAACATGATGTTACCTATATATTCCAATAATTGGTAGTCCTTAAAAATTCAGTATACATCTCTTAGATATCTTTTTTCTGTTTTCATCATTTGCGTCTCTACGAATTCAGTGGCTTGTTGGATGTCCATATTCCCATGTTCAGAACAAATTTTTATTAGTGTTTTATGAACATCTTTTGCCATCCTTGACTTATCTCCACAAACATAGAAATAGGCTCCATTATCTATCCATTTCCATATTTCTTCTCCATTTTTATCCATTAAATGTTGAACATAAACCTTTTCATCTCCTGTACGTGACCATGCCAAATCATGTTTATTTAGAATACCCTTTTTCTTCCAATCTTCCATCTCTTCTTTATAGTAATATTCTCCTTCTTCAGTCCAATCGCCGAAGAATAGCCAATTCTTACCTGTTGCATTATCAATCTCTCTTTGCTCCAAAAATGCTCTGAAAGGTGCAATACCCGTTCCAGGACCAACCATTATGATATCCTTTGTTTTATCTTCAGGTAAGACAAATGATCTAGTTGGAGACATAAATATTCCAATACCTGTTTCTTCCACTTCACACATATCAGATAAAAATCCTGTACATAATCCCGCTTTATCTCTGCCATGATGTGAATACCTTACTATCCCAACAGTGAGGTGTACAGTACCCGGTTCAAATTCTGGACTACTTGCAATAGAGTAAAGTCTAGGCTTCAACCTATCCATTCCTTCCAATATTTGCTGTGCAGTGAAATTTATATTACTGAAATCACTTAAAGCATCAATATAATCTCTGGACCAAATATAATCTTCCATCGCTTCTCCATCGGTAGTCAATCGTTGCCATAGTGTTACACTAGGATCGGAAATAGAGCCTACTTCTTCATATCCCTCTGGCACGTCATCACCATCTCCTGTGCCCTCCCAATCTAACAGTAAAATCCCATTTTCCTCTGATACTCTTTTTCTTTTTATTATCTTTATTTCAACCTCTTCTGATGAATTGTTAAAATGTTCTCCTAATCCCATAATCCATTTTTTTGATAATCTATGAATTTCATATCTTGTAGTCAACGCTTCCTTTAAAGTGCATTCACCTAAATGAGTATCCACTATTTCTTCTCCTGTAAAATTACATTGTGTTAATAGTCCTTCAACTAAATCAGGCCGACAAATAGGTATTACTCCTAGCGCATCACCAGCCTTGTATTCTAGCCCTGAATCGCCTAAATCAAATACAATATGTCTAGTCTCCTTCCCGGAACCTTTACCATTAAGTATGTAGTTTTCATTCAAATAAGAAGTATATGGATTTTTAGCACTCCATTGTGATTTAGCAGCTTTAGACATAATTTAACCCCAACTCAACTAACCACTCCGAGTTGAAACATGTTTATGAATAGATGCTGAAGAAGATAAGCACTACAATAAATATCGAAGTAATTAAGTCAAGTCATAGATACGGAGTTGTTAACCATGATTCGTATCGACTTCTTAGGGACTGGAAATGCTTTCACTCCTCTTGGAAGGCTACATTCTCTTGCACTTATCGATGAAAAAATTTTAATCGATACTCCTCCAACCCTAATAACTCAATTACGTAGAAAAGGTATCAATACTTCAAATATAGAACACCTGTTATTCACTCATTGGCATGCAGACCATACTTTTGGCTTCCCTTTCTTTTTACTCGAAAGAAAATTTATTTCCGATCCTAATCTAGAAAAAAAATTGAATATTTATCTCAGACCTGGAGGTAAAAAAATATTGTCAAATCTCTGCAATATCGGATTTCCGGGTAGTTTAGAAGACGCTTCAAATATTGGTAATTGGTTTGAAGAAGAAAATATGAATTTACTAGATACTAACTGGGAATTTACAAGGTTTCCAGTTTGTCATACTCCTGAAACAGATCCTCATGGTTATGAATTAAGGCATAGTAGTGGATTAGTGTTATTACATTGTGGTGACTCAGGGCCTTGTAAAGAAATAGAAAAAAGAGCCATAAATGCTGATGTAGTCATTCTAGAAATGGGAATGCCTGACATAGGAAATTTTCCTTATCATTACACTCCAAATGACGTCAGAGACTTTTCCAATAAATTTCCAGATACTTTTGTTTTAGTGACACATAATTTTTCTAATTCTGGTGACGCCCCTGGGGGTTTTTCGATGCCAGATTTGCCAAAGGGAGTGCATCAATTAGAAGATGGAGATATATTAGAAATTTCAGCCGAAAAGGATTTTATAATCAGCAACAAAAATAAATAATTAATAAATTTTTAAGTCTTTATTTTACTATAATAACTTGAATCATTTCTCCATCGTTTAAGACATACTTATTATCTTTGACTTACTCGCCAGAAGACATATGTTAGTGCGCTCTTAACTAGTAAGTTAAATAAGTGCATCAATGTGTGTTTTTAGGACGTTGTGTGAATTATGGACGGGAATATTTTTGAAAAAATTCTTGGTCAAAAAAGTCTATTCATGAATAGGAAGATTTTCGATCATGGCTTTGAACCATCACGTCTACCTCACAGGGAAAATGAAATCAATTCTTTGGTTAAAAATCTTGTAGATGCACTGCATGGTCATATACCTTCAAACATGCTTCTTTATGGCGTCCCTGGTGCTGGAAAAACTGTTGTCACTAGATATGTCCTTCGTCAGTTGAGAGAAAAGGGTAGAGAACTAGATAAAAAGGTACATGCCTATGAAATTAATTGTAGAAGTGTCGATACCAAGTATAGAGTAATTCAACAAATTGCCTCTGAACTCCAGGAACGTGGAGACATGACAGTTCCTTTTACTGGTTGGCCAACAGATCGTGTTTTAGAGACCTTAGTCAACAGGATGGATAGGGCAGGGGGAGTGCATATTATCGTTCTTGATGAGATAGACAATTTAGTCTCAAGAGCAGGTGATGGCCTTCTTTATAATTTAACAAACCTAAATACTAGATTATCCAATTCTAGGTGTTGTATTATAGGCATTAGTAATGATTTGAATTTTACTCAGCAATTAGATCCCAGAGTAACTTCTAGACTAAGCCAAGAAGATATAGTGTTCCATCCATATGGTTCAGCAGAAATAGAAAATATCCTATCTAAAAGAGTAGAAGATGGACTAAAAAAGGGAATTTTACAAGAAGGCGTCATCAGTCTTTGCGCGGCTTTAGCTGCCCAAGAGCATGGTGATGCTAGAAGGGCATTGGATTTACTAAGAATATCAGTCCAAAAGGCAGAACATAATTCTCAAGAAAAGGTAGAAACAAGACATGTTAAAATAGCCCAAAGTCAATTAGAATATGACCAAGTAACGCCAGTTCTCAAAACCCTTCCTTTACATCAAAAATTAGTTCTTCTATCGATATGCCTCAATGAAGACAATGGCTTGAAGAATATTTCTACTGGCGATATTTATCGAACATATGCAGATGCTTGCATTCTAGTAAGTATAGAACCTCTCACTACTCGCAGGGTTTCTTCTCTCCTTAATGAATTAGATACATTAGGTCTTATAATTGCCAGAAATGTAAGTAAAGGAAGGGGAGGAAGGACCAAACAAGTAAATTTGACTGTCCCCAAAGCAGTAGATTGTATTTCTTTAATGAGTGAGAATGAACCATTAGTATCAGAAGCTGCTCTTGGTAAATACAAACTACAATCAAAACTATAGTCTTTCATGGCTATTGATAATCATTATACGAAAAGGGTAATTCGCAGTAATTAATGAGTGACGATGCGCTAGAATGGAAAGCCTCTTTATTTAGGCCAAGCATGACTCTTTCACGGATTTTACTAGTTCTAGGTATATGGGGATTAATTCTAAATGTAGTTAACTTGACAATTGGAGCATATTCAGGAAAAAAGGCCCTATGGTCCGGTTTTTTCCTCTCGGGAGTCTCAAATACCAACTCTACAGATTTAGTTTTAGATGATTTGGTATTCTTACTAGTCTCATTGTCATTTTGTTTTTTGGGTTTGATGGGCATGCGTAATGCATTAGGAGACAACAATGGATTATTGAAACCATTATCATTAGAAATCGTATCCTTTACCGAAAAATTATTTTCATTGAAAGATGGTTTTCTACCTACCCTCGGCTCATGGCTAATTGTTTTCGGTACTATCTTCTACTTTTCTTGGAGTATTTTTAATGAAACATGGCTAGATCCTGGTGTTTACTCTGTTATGATAACTTTAATTTCCTTTGGTTATGGAATTTTGATATTCGCCGATTACGAGTAATAAAGTTACGAATAAATAAATTTGGATAATATATCCTTACATCTTTCTTTGCTTTCTTCTTCGGTTATTCTAACTACAATTCCTTTCCCTGGTTGACCATAAACTATTATTGCCCCCAAAGGAGCAACTAGATGAATTATCAAAGGGGCTAAATCTTCTTCTCCTTCTACGTCTATGATACTAGTTGATTTATCAATCAACCATTTTTCTAATGCCAATTTGCAACAACCAAGTAATGATTTAGTTAAACTTCCCGCAGGATTTACACATTTCAAATAATTATCATATTTTTCAATATCAATCTTTGTTGCTTGATTCCATATTTTTCTTTTTGTTTTCCCATCTATGAGGGATATATCTGCACATTGATTCATTTCTTGTAATGCTAAAGTTGTAACATCTCCAACAGTAATTAGTGGAACATTTTCATTTGAATATTTTTCCACCATAACTCTCATTGCATACGTGTAATCGTCGTCTTTTCCTTCTATTAGCTCGCCAAACGGCCTCTTTAGCATTTCTTCTGCGTATTCTGTCATCACTAGGCTTTCTGTATTTTTGTCTTTATTTGAATAGTTGAAATACGGGCTTATCCAAGATTCTCCCTGCCTATTAATTTCACCATTTCTTATTCTAGTACTTGATATTGGAATTCCATCCCAAGCATTTTCATGTTCCACTTCAATTATTTCTAATTCATCTAGCTTTTCTTCTCTTCTCATTTTATTTATTTCAACGCACATATCTGCCGTCTCAGCAGTACAGAAAATTGCTGTTGCATCAGGATGACTTGGAGCAGGTCCAAATTCGTTTTCCAATGTTCCAAATTTAATTTTATTTATCACATCCTTTCCCAAATTGCTTATTATATCGTCTTTCCGATGATCCCATTTCATCGTTAATGGATTATTCTTACTAGCTATTTCATCAGATACAATCCAAATCTCAATTTTTTTACAATTTTCCAATGCATTATCTATTAATTTTTTATGGCCAGCATGAAATCTATCAAAAGTTCCTCCAATAAGTCCCAAATTATGCATTTCAATCACTACGGATAATTATCAAATATTTATGTGCCCCGAGGTGTAACGGCCACCTTCATAGTATTACTCTGGCGCCTGACCCACCTCGGGACGTCTGTCGGACTGTGTGGTAGTCCCTTGATTCATTCCTTCCAGTCCTCAGGGGACCTGTCACAATCCAGCCACTTGTTTTGCTCCATAATTCATCCCAAATAGGTCTTCATGGTCTTCGACAAGTGGTTTCCCAAACGTGGTACCATAAATCATACTAGTCCTCCGGCGTGGTGGTTTCGTCATCACGGTGTTGCCGCTTGGGCATTTAATGCTCTAACTCCTACTTCAAGAATGTCTCGGTTATAATCAAATAATTATTTTCTACTTCACACGTAGCGGTAATCATATCCAGAAATCCTTTTTAAGATTCTTTCTGTAATTTCAATATCGCCATTTAATAACTCTTCATTAGAGAAATAGGGCCACTTTTCTATTGGTTGTGCCAACCAACCAACCAACTCATGTGTTCTTCCTGAAGTCGGAGATATTTGATTAATTGAATTATTTATTGAGTCATACAAGTCCATTATTGATTCACTTGTTGAGCTATTTAACGTTCTTTCTATTTCACTAATTATTTTGAAATCACACCCGGGATGTTTTTCTTCAGATAGTCCCGGAACTTGAATTTTCTCTCCTTTGGGCCTTAATATGGTAGAGCACCATGGTACGTTTTCCTTTAAAGTCCATTTAAATCCATCTTCAGCACGGATTCCTCTGAGTAAAATGTTTTGAGATTCGACTGCCCACCAATCTGAAGGCATTTTTTCAACTATCATTCTTATTTCATTACCATCTAATTTTTTTTCATCCAATACCATGTCTAACATATTTGACCATATTTTTACATCATTCATATCGTCTAATTTTTTATGTTTATTTTTTATTTTATGCATTAATTCATCTATTTCTGTCAAATTATTATTCTCTTTTGTAAACAACCAATACACTCCTTTAATCGCATCAAGAGATTTTTTTGGAGGATTCCTTAACCATGCGTCTATCGACCACTCCAACATATCTAAATATGTATTTTCCGATAACCATGGTGCATTGGATAAAAATTGTGCTGCAATCCATGATACTCCTCTGGAAGCTTTTCTTGATTCCATAATGGGCCTTGTTCTTAGGAAAATATCTGAATCTTCTCTCAATTTGATTTTTAATTTATCTGCAAACATATTAAGAACTGATTCTGGAGCTTCATCAGATATTTCAACTAGCTTTTCAATAGGTAAGAAATCGAGATTCAGAAGCGCCAACCATTCAGGATCTATGCGTTCTCTCAATCTTTGCCATCTGGGCCATCTGCCTTTATCCGGAGAAGCTATCCAAGCAGCCAATGGGTATCGCGCCTCCATTTGATTGGCCCAATTTTCATCTCCCAATGGATATTGTGAAATTGATGACATTATCACTGACAAATATTCTCCCTCAAATTCTTCACTCACGAAGTCACTTTCTATTTCTAATCCTAAAAGATTCCAGGGATTTATATTTTTGTTAACATTTTCTCCTAATGGACTTTCTTTATATCCGTCTTCAATTAATTTTAGGGGCAATATTTCGCCCCTTTTTGTGACAAATTCCAACCATGGCAAAGATCTTTTTTTATCTACTTTTAACATATCAAAATTTTTGAAAAACATATCATCCCTTTTCATTATTAATAGTCTTAATTTATCACATAATGATAATTTTAGCATCGTTTCACTTGAAATATTTTCAGTTAAATCTACTACTAGTTGTAAATTATTATCCAGAGACACACTCCACTGTACAATCGATTCTACAGCATTTTTACCCAATCCTCTAGTTTCCATTTCTTTGGAAAATCCTTCTTTATCAAATATTACATCATTCCAATCTTTTCTAAATTTCCTCCATGTGGAGTCTGAGGTTTTTATCCTCTTTTTTGTAGAAATTTTTTCCTTTAAAGCAACCAGACGCTTCTTCTTTTCCTGATTCGAAATTCTTGGATGAGCAATTTCAATCCAGTAATCTAATACATCCAAAGGATAAATACTTTCTACAGAGGTAACACCTCTTAAATCACCGATTAATATTACATTTTTTTTGGCTATCCTTAGTAACATAGATTTGTATAAGTTATCCTCCATTATTGCTACTATTGCGTCTTTTGGTCTAATAATTGGAGAAAGCTGGTGACATGTTCCAAGAGCCCAAAAACCTCTATGATAACTATTCTCTGGCAACAGGGAATTAGGTCTAAAATCGGGCTGCCCAAACCATTCTCCTGTTGATATGGATACAACATTCTCTCCCTGTATTAATTTCCCTCTAGCAATCCCAATAATTTGATTATTATCTCCATATGATTCTATATTCTGGGGATCAAGTATTTCTGGCTCATCCATGCTGATAGTTTTTTCATTCAAATCAAACCATCTCAAATCTGAGTGATTCAATTTAGCCCAATTCCATGACACCCCTTCATTTCCTTTGGAATCTGGTAACCTATCTGGTACTAATATTAACATCTCTTCGGGTTGTCGTAAAAAAGCAAAAAGTAGATCCGTTCCTTCTCTATAAAGTACACAGATTTTATTATTATCTTTAGGTATCGGCAAAGCTTCTTCTGCCTTATACCATTCATCCATTTGTAGTACTTTAATTCCTTCTTCAGTAAGTCTTATTTTCGCACCTCTGCTCCCTATTTCTAGATCACTAGAAACTAATTTTTCGTCCCTCATTCTTTTTATTTCTGCCGATGCATGAGGCATTCTTAGCCCAACTGATTTAGCCAATTCACTCACAGTTTCTTGACTCTCGGCTAGTCTATTCATCAATCTAAGTCTGTATTTACTTCTTATTTTTTTAGGTGTAATTTTTGCACCCTTTTTTACTGATTTTTTGAAATCAAACGACACTAATGTACTCCTCTAAATTAATCTAATAAGATTATATGTATAAAATTATCTTATATAATTACATTTAGTTACATATTTCTTGTGGAAAACATATCTACATTCATTCATATCTAATTTATTCATCATAATTGCATCATTTAAAGAAACAATATGTAACCAAATATGGTATTAACATACAATACCATTATATTACCCCCCGCTCTCCTACTAAACATGCTTCGTTTATGCGGGGTGTGTGAGTACTTGGTTGATAGATATGAGTGATAATAATTTACGTACTTCTATCAAAAAATACTTAACAAAAAAACCTAGAAATACTGCTGAAATATACTCATGGCTAAATAAAAAAAATATTTTGTCCAACTATGATTTAGCAGAGCTTTTGGAATCCGATGACTCCATTGTTAGAATTGGAGTTGTAAGGAAAAGTGGGATGATTGATAAAAAATTTCCACTTTCAGAATGGGCGACAAAAGAATGGGTAAAGTATCATGGGAGATCAATAAAATAGAAAAGAGGTAATAGATATGAGAACTACAAGATTAAGGCAAAAAATAAAGAAATTTTTAGATTTAAAAGGCGAAGCAAATACTACAGAAATATTGGAACATGTTAATTCGACTATGAGGCATGGAACCACGCCCCAACAATTGGGTAATGTACTATCAAAAGATAAAGACATATTGAAAATTTCAACCACTAAAAGAGGAGGCGCATTATCTGGAAGATATGAGATATGCGTCTGGCAACTCAGGCCTGGTACACTAGATGGTGAAAATTAATCAAAACAATTAATTTTCTAACTCGATATCCCATTCTCCATATCTGGCCTTATGATTCATCTCTGCTCTTTTGAGGAATTCTAATTGACTTGACTCTGGCGAACCGCTAGCCCACTTCTTCAATGCAGATGCCTGTAAAGCTCTACCATAAGAATAAGATAATTCCCATGGGTGTTTTTTATCCATTTTATTCATGATATCCAAATGGGCCGTTGCATCTTCATCACTTTGTCCGCCTGACAAAAAAACTATTCCGGGTACTTCACTTGGAACATTTTCACTCAAACACTTAATTGTCATCTCAGCAACCTGTTTTCTACTAATTTGCACCTCATTCATATTTCCTGAAATTATCATATTAGGTTTCAGTAAAACTCCTGGCAAATGTACATCATTTTTCTCACACTCAGAGAATGTTGTTGCTAATACCTTCGATGTTACTTCTAAACATCTCTCGGCACTGTGATTTCCATCCATTAAAACTTCGGGTTCGATAATAGGAACTAATCCACATTCTTGGCAAATTCTAGCATATTTTGCTAATGACTGAGCATTTTCACTCACACAAGAGTCAGTTGGTTTCTTACTGTCTATGGAAATAACTGCTCTCCATTTTGTAAATCTTGCACCCATTTTAAAATATTCTTGACATCTTTCTTTTAGGCCATCTAAACCCTCTGTTATTCTTTCTCCCTCATGCCCTTCAAATTCTACTGTACCTGTATCGACTTTAATACCAGGATATATTCCTCTATTTATCATTGCCTGCGGTATGTGGGTACCATCATCCATCTTTTGTCTTATTGTTTCATCATATAAAATGACTCCACTTATTGCCTTTTCATAATTCTTTGTTGAAAACAAATTAACTCTATATTTCCTTCTATTCTCTTCTGAAGGTTCTATTCCAACGGCCTCTAAACGTTTTGACATAGTTCCGTTACTTTCATCCGCCGCCAAAATTCCCTTTCCGGGCGCAACTAAATCATTGGCTATTTTCTCCAGACTGTTTGTATCCATATTAATCCCTGCTCCTCCGAGAACGATAAAGAAAATGAAACCATCGTTCATTTCGTCAAATTATTCTTTCCGAAGTAATGAATTTATGTTCCTTGTTAATTACATCAATTATTTCTGAATGTACCTTGAAAACTCCTTCATTTGTCTTTTCTACCCCTTTCGTTCTACCGTTACATACTCCTGTTCCTATGAAAATAGAGTCTTCAGAAGAACATAATTCATCTCTGGTCCATGTTCTTTCAATATCGCCCTCTATCATTTTTTCAGCTCTTTCTCTATGTCCACGATTCTTGAAAATTAATCTTCCTTCAAATGGTGCATCTAGCCCTCTCAGTGCGGTAGCAGTTATCACTCCTTCAGGGGCAGCTCCTATGCCCATCAACATATCAATATCTGATTTAGAATCAGCCGCATCTAATGCTGCGGATATATCTCCATCTCCAATTTTTATGACATTGACTCCGCACTCAGTTAATTCACTAATTAATTCCTTGTGTCTTGGCCTATCCATTACTACTACTTTCAACTCATTCGATTTTTTATCCAATACTGCACAAGCAGCTTCAACATTATATGCAACTCCTGCATCTATACTAATTTCTCCATTTAATTCTTTGGGTCCTGAGATCTTATCCATGTAACAATCAGGTGCATGCAATAAAGAGCCTCTTGGGGCTGCAGCCAATACGGCCATTGCATTAGGTAAATCCGAGGCTACATGATTTGTACATTCTAATGGATCTACAGCAATATCTATTTTTAATGCATCTAAATCTCCTTGCATTGACCCTAAAGGTTCACCTATCCAAAGCATTGGAGCATCATCACGCTCTCCCTCGCCTATCGCTACTCTTCCATCAAAAGGGACATTATCAAATACGTTTCTCATAGCCTCAACCGCTGCACCATCTGCAGATTTACC
>QQRX01000025.1:0-11956 GCA_003602595.1 Candidatus Poseidoniales archaeon
GCACATAGGAATTCAATTATGTGGTCAATATTTTATTTTTTCAACTACTCTTATATCAGTTATCTTAGTTTCAGGATATTGTCCTTTAGAATCTTTTTCTATATATTTTAGCATGTCCAAGGCACATAATAAACCATTACTTACGCCACATAAAGCCTCCATTTCTACTCCTGTATTCCAATTCGTGATCACTGAAACAGTACATCTCAATCCACTTTCTTCAACCGACCAATCTACTTTTGAACCTTCAATTGGGATATTGTGACAATGAGGAATCATTCTTGAGGTTTCTTTAATTGCTTGTATGGACGCTATAGTCGAAGCCTCCAACACATCTCCTTTTTTCGTTTTTCCATCATTTATTTTATTTATGGATTCTTCACTTAGTAACAGTAGTCCAGTGGCAATCGCCTTTCTTTTGATTTTGGGTTTATTACTAATGTCTATTATGGCATCCATGATATCACTCTTGTATCGCGACTTACATCTTACTATTTGATTAATTACGACTAAATTGAAATACAAATCGAAAAGAATTAGCCCAGTCCCTGTTTCCAATGCACTCCATCTTCTCTTACTTCTTTTTTCCAAAGGGGGGCTTGCTTTTTTAACTCATCAATAAGCCAACTACATGCTGAAAAACCCTCTTTTCTGTGCGCAGAGGAAACATGAATGCTTACAATTGGTTCCATCGGCTTAACTGATCCAATACGATGCGCTATTGACACAGATTTGACTCCAAATTTTTTTATTGATTCTTCTCCAATTTTTCTAAGAACTTTAGGTAATTTTTTTTCCCATGAGTCGAAAATCAATTCTTGTATTTTTATCGTTTCTTCTTCTCCTCTCACAATTCCTGTAAATGAAACTATACTGCCGCAATTTTCATTATTGATCTTTTCTAGTAATTTTTCAGGCTTCAATTTTTCAGGCTCAACTGATATGAAAACTTCGGACATATGCCTTGGATAAGGCCATACATCTTGAATACAGCGGAAATAACCCAATGTTGAAATTATATATAATGCTCCGAAATATATGGCCGACAAACCTATACACATTTTAGGTGCTGGTTTATCTGGCCTCTCTGCAGCAATTATACTTGCAAATGCAGGCAAAGAAGTACATGTTTACGATGTCAGAGAAGATAGTGGAGCTCGCTTTGATGGAGATTTTCAAGGAATAGAAAATTGGACAACTTCTCCAGATTTTTTTGATGAGATGAGGAATTGGGGAATAGATCCAGATTCATTCAAATCAGATGCATTCAATGTCGTCGATTTAGCCCATCCTGATGACATTATAACTCAACCTAAGACTGAAGGAATAGCATTCAGGGTTGTTGAAAGAGGAACTGATAATCACTGTATCGATCAAGGTCTAAAAAAACTCGCATTGGAAGCAGGTGCTAAGATACATTATGATACACGAAAAGACCCTCAAGAATGCGATATAATTGCCGCAGGCCCAAAAGATTCCAGCGCTATCGCTTTCGGAGAGATATTTTATACCGACCATCCTAACCACGTCACTTTACAACTCAATGACAAATTAGCTCCTGGCGCTTATTCATATCTAATTATTATCGATGGAGTGGGCCTAATTTGTACCTGTCTTTGGCGCAAACAAAAGCGAAGTAGTCGCTACCTGAATGAAACTATAGCTTGGTATGAACAAAATTATGAATTAAACAGAAAACCAATAAAAAGAGTGGGCGGTAAAGGAGATTTTTCATTGCCTGAGAAATATATGCATGAAGGGCGTTATTATGTTGGTGAAGCTGGAGGTTTACAAGATTTCATGTGGGGTTTTGGAATGAGGTATGCGATAACAAGTGGTGTATTAGCAGCCCAAAGTATACTAGGAGAATGTGATTATGAAGTTGAAGTTCGCAAAAGACTAGTTCCTTTGGTGAAATCGAGTGCAATAAATCGTTTTTTACTTAATAGAGTTGGAGACAGAGGATTCAAATTAGCAGCCAGATATTGGATGTGGGATCAGAAACGCAAGGGAGATGGTTTAGCTTTCATGCGCTGGCTTTATTCACCAAGTATATTTCGTAATTTACTATGGCCAATTGCGAAGTTAGGTATGTTAAGGCGGAAAAGACTAGATGATGGAAGATTTGTAAACAGGATGCCATTCAGAAATGCATTAAAAAGAGACAATTGGGAACCAAGTATTGAAGCAGTAGAAATAGGTAAGCAATGGGATAAAGTTAGGAAATCCGGTGCACACACTTCTTTCACAGAATCAGATACATAGATGTTAGTCACATACTTCCGTTTGATTGAAATATCCAATCATTATGCCATCAACATGTCTTCTTGGCCCGAACTTAAATCAATGCCTAATAATTTGGTGAACTATGGTGTTACCGACAATGGAATAGCCATTATTGAACTTATATCTGATACTGATGGTAAACCTCTTTCTGATGGTCGAACTTCTGTTAATACATACACCAGGGAGATGTGGGAAGATATAGATCAAGCCATTCTCAGTGCTCGTTTTGATGGAGATGTCTCAGTTATACTTTTAACTGGTCATGGTGAAAAATTCTTCTCTGCTGGTGCTAGTATAAACTATCTAAATACTCTATCGCCTAGATACAAATATTTTTTCTGCCTTCATGCTAATGAAACCCTATCTAGATTAGAACAAACTCCTAAATTAGTAATAGCTGCATTAAACGGCCATACAGTTGGAGGAGGATTGGAAATCGCCATGGCGGCAGACATCAGGATAGCACACAAAGGTAATTTCCAAATAGGTTTGCCAGAAGTTTCTCTTGGTGTTTTAGCAGGAACTGGAGGTACAGCACGCCTCGCCCGTCTTGTCGGAAAGGCAAGAGCAATGGAAATAATGGTCACAGGCCGAAAATTTTCTTTTGAAGAAGCACGAGATATGGACCTCATTCACGATATATATGACAGCGTCGGTTTGGAAGACTTTAGAACAGATGTTCTTGATTATGCTGGCCAATTTACATTACCATTAGCAGCTGCAAAAGCAATTGGTAACATCAAACGCAGTGTTCAAAGTGGAATTGAAATACCCTTAGAATACCATCTAGCACTGGAAAGAGAATTACAGTCAGATTTGTTTCAATCTGAAGATGCCAAAGAAGGCATTGCATCTTATGTGGAAAGAAGAACTCCAAGATTTAAAGGCGAGTGATTTTTTCAATATTCTTATTTCGACATACATTTATTCATATAGTAATCATGTATCCGCTTTTTTATGGCAGATACAGAAATCGTAGAGAAATATACTCCCAACTTTGAAGCATGGGTTCAAGACTTCACAGAATGGCAAACGAGAATTGGATTTGACCCTTCATGGCTGGGCGATTACAGATTTGATATCAAGTTTGATTGGGATACGGCTGGAGAAACAATAGAATTTGGTGATTTCGAGGGTATGCCGAAATGGGAAAGAAGAATGCAAATACCGCAGCAAAACATCAGAGACGCTATAATCAGTATGATTAGTGTTCAAGGAGATACAGAATTCGCTAGTGTGGAACAGCAAAATCATTTGCTTGCTACTGCTCCAACAGAATATGATAAGAAATCAGCACTAAGAATAATGTGTGAAGAACAAAGACATGGCTGGCAAATGGCATATGTTCTGTGTACGTATTTTGGAGAACAAGGAGTAAGAGAGGCTGCAAAACTACTCGAAAGAAATGCTCAAGATGGAACTAGAATTTTAGGATCTTTTAACGCCCCAATTGATCATTGGTTAGACTTTTTCTGTTTCACTCATTTTATTGATAGAGATGGGAAATATCAATTAAAAATGTTAAGTACCTCTTCATTCAAGCCTTTGGCGGCCTCTATGGGGCCTATGTTAAAAGAAGAATCATTCCATCTCGGAACCGGAGCAAACGGATTAAGGAGAATAGTTAAACAAGGTGTAATTCCTTGTGAATTATTACAAAAATATCTCAATAAGTGGATTAGTACAGGATTAGACCTTTTTGGTACTGATGACTCTACAAGCGCTCAATGGGCTTATGTATATGGAGTAAAGGGTAGATATGACGAGAGAGAAAGTGATGTGGAAGCTGATCGTGGACATCTAAACGAGGCAAGTAGAGAATTATATTTCCAAGAATTAAGAGAAGAAATGAGGAGAATAAGCGCGGTTAGAAAAGAAGGAGAGCCGGAATTATTCATACCTTCTGATAAATTTAACCGTGGCATAGGAATGTATGCGGGTAAGAATTATACAATAACTGGTGAAAAATTCGAGGGTACTGATGAAGAATATCAAGATTATTTGGTTAGTGTACTACCAACTGATGAAGACGAGGATAAACTAATGAATGATTATATGAAAAAAGAGTGGATTCAATACCGTGAATGGAAAGGAAATTAAAAAGGAAGGAATAAATATGCAACACGTATCACTTCTTGCTTTCGATAAAAAGAAATGTGAACCCTTTTTTAACAGATTAACTGAATTATTTTACGAACATCATCATTCCGATTCTCAAGAACCAGATGAATATGAACGCTTACTGTACATGGTAAAGCGACCATATGATGATAAAATGCTGGATATGATAGATGATTGGATGGGCCTTGAGAAAAGAGAGTGGAAAGAAGAAACTACTCGTGAGGTGAAATTAGCTCTATATGCGATAAAATATCCCGATACATTACTTATCGATAGTTTCACTTCAAAAGCAAGATCTAATTTAAAGCGACTCTCTAGCTATCTTCATTTCACTCATCACACCTACGCAATTTGGGATGAAGACACAAGAAAAGGGTTATCTAAGTTAGGAATCGATATCCCTCAAACTGATGTGGCCGATCCATTCATTTACGGTGCGTATGTCAGTGCAATAGAGCTCTTGAAAGATGTTGCACCATTTACTTGTTTTTTAGAACATGATGTGCCCCGTCAAAGATTATTTCAGGCTGCACTTGCATCTTATGGGCGCGAAGATTGAGTAAATCATATGGACTAGGCATACAACCTAGTAACATGAAAGTCAAAGTAGTCGCAGTTATAGGTGCCGGCACGATGGGCGCAGGAATAGCCCAGATATGTGCACAAAGAGGTTGGAGGACAAAAATCTTTGATACCTCTGAGTCGAGTCTTCAAAATTCTCTTAAAAACATTAATTCATTTTGGGAGAAAGGAATATTACGTGGAAAAACTACTAGAGATCAATTAATTTCATGGTCTGAAAATTTGGAAACTCATAACGATATAGCAAAAGCAGTTTCAAATGCCGATATTGTTATTGAAGCCGTTCCTGAGATATTATCATTGAAAAAGGAAATTTTCTCCGAGTTAGATAATATTCTGCCCGAAAAGACAATATTGGTTACCAATACTTCTAGCTTATCTATTTCGGAGATAGCAAATTCAACAAATAGACCAGACAGAGTTATAGGAATGCACTTCTTCAATCCTGTTCCCATAATGAAATTAATTGAAATAGTTAGACATGAAAAATGTTCGAAGGAAACAATAAAAATAGCAGAATATGTAGGTTTAGAACTTAATAAAAAAACAATTCTTGTAAATGATTATCCCGGTTTTGCAACAAGTAGACTAGGCGTAATTTTAGGTAATGAAGCCATAAAGATGCTATCAGAAGGCGTTGCATCTGCTAGTGACATCGACACCGCAATGGTACTTGGTTACAAACATCCTATAGGGCCATTAGAATTAACAGATTTAGTAGGCTTGGATGTTAGAAGAGACATTCTAAATAATCTTGCAAATTCCTTTTCTGATGATTCGTATCTTCCTCATCCTCTTTTAGAAAAATTAGTGGAGAATGGAAATCTTGGAATAAAAACGAATAAGGGAATATACAATTGGAATAACGGTGTAAAACAAGATCGAAACGATTTATGAGGTTTTTTTTGTCATTAAGTATTGAGTTAATAGGTTTATTTGCTGGTTTTCTGGGCGTTATAGCATGGATTCCTCAAATCAAAGAAGTATGGATTGAGAAGTCTCATGAGGGAATATCACTACCTACATTTTTTCTTGTTGCATCGGCTTTAATTTTATGGCTAATTTATGGAATATTAATCGTTTCTTATTCTATTATAATAGCTAATATAGCTGCCCTAATTTGTATTTTACTTGTTATTTTCGGCGTATTAAGGATACGTTATTCCAAGAATTAAAAATCATATATTTGTTAATATTCTATGAAAATGATGCACTCCTCTTTCCATGGTGGGGGAATATCTACCTCTGTCATATGAAGAACTACTTATTCCAATTTGTACCGCTTCTACTATTTCTTGATCTTCTCTTTCAACTTTATCTAAATCCCCTCCTGCTCCTTCTCCAATCAATGAAGGGTCAGCAATATATCTCTGATAAATTATCTCAGTTTTATCAACTGAAGTGGGAACTACTATGTTTACTGATAAGCCCCATGGATAGAAATTAAGCATTAATCCAGGAAAAATCCAGAAGTAATAGGCAGCAATTTTTTTCCCATAATCCTTCGATATTTCAGGCAAATCAAAGGAATCTTCATTTTCCTTAGCAATCCCTATTTGCAAGACTCCATCTTCAAATATTTCTGTTTCATAGTCATCATAACTTAATACTTCATTTAGATCTGAATGGACATAGGGTATATGAAAACCTTCAAGATAGTTATCGACATATAAGGCCCAATTTGCATTTATTTTATATGATTTATAATATTCAATATCATGAACGAAAGATTCTATATTTAACCAACCCATTCTATCTTCTAGAAATTCAATCCACCTAGGAGTACTTGTTTTTCTTAAAGATGTAAATAAAAGCCCTTTCCATCTTATGGTAGAAAAGCATTTTAGGTTATCAGATTCATCAGGAAAATCTACGACATTATCAAATTTTGGCATATTTTTCATGCATCCTTTCAAATCATAAGTTCTACCATGATATTTACATTTTAATACATTTGATTTAGTGGATTCAGTATTTATTATCATACCTCTATGAGTACATACATTTGACAGAGATTTAATTACTTCATCTCTAGTCAGAATAATGGGCTCATTCATTAGTTTTGTTGAATGTTTTATTGGGACTATATTATTTTGTGATAATTGATTTTCATGAGCCGAGAAGTGCCACATAAGAGATATTTTATTCTTAATATCTCTAAATATTTCTTCATCTAAATAATACTTTGAAGGTAAAGTTTTGGCTAATTCTATTTTCTCATGTATCAGCTCTTCCATGATATTCTATTAGCCGTAAGTACACTTGGATGTAGATATTTCCGTTTCTAGCATAAAGCTAGTGAACGAAAATACTCTGTCGTCATTCACACCTAAATCACTTATTCCAAGTCTAGATTTAGAATAAACATACATTACCACTTCTTCATCTTCACAGTGTAAGTTAACTACGAAATCATCTGGAAATTTCCAAAATTTCGTTCTAAATACAGCATGAGTATGATTTGGCCATTCTTGTAATATTTCCCCAGAATTTATTTTAATCCATTTATCTACTTCTTCCATGACATTACTAATGTTTGATTCAAATCGTATTTCAGAAATATTATTTCCCCTGTGAGGAATCGGGCCAATCATTGTACAGTTTATTGACTCATCCGGACAGGAATTGGGAAAATCCTCTGGTTTTATTACTTTATTCGGCGCAATAATTTGAATTGATGATATTATAAAGATATAAACAACCAATAAAGTAAATAAAATTTGTAGCAAATTATTTTTGTGTATATTTTTATCCAATAAATCAACCCTCGTAAACAATTACTTTTGCAGCACGTAAAACTCTATCATGTAATTTATATCCGTCTTCAATAACTTGGACTATTTTTCCTGGCTCTTCTCCATCAGGACAGGGTATTGATGCAATCGCTTCCATGGTGGTGGGATCAAAAGAATTTTCTACAATTTCTATTTTCTCAATGCCTTCATTATTTAAGGCTAAAGTGATATTTTCCATTATCAATTTCACTCCTTCAACTATGGATTCAGAATTTTTATCCTTTCCACTACTTTCTACGGCTCTAGCAAGACTATCAATGATTGGAATTATTTTACTTGCTAAATTAGCACTACCATATTTCAAGGCTTCATTTTTATCCCTCATCAATCTTTGTCTCGTATTGATAATTTCAGCTGCTGAGTATTGTAATTCCTTTTCCAATTCTAATATCCGCTCCTCTAGGGATTGTGTGGAATCTTCTTCCTTTCCTTCATCTATATCTCCTTCAATGGGGACATCATCTTCCGGGTCTTCAGACATATCGCGGCGTCACCTGCATCATTCAAGAATCCAATGGATATTATTCAACATAGAAGTATTCTCCTTCCATTTTTTGTTCCCTATCTTTCCTACTGCCCGGTTTATTTATTCTAGGCCTATGGGAATCATGATCTCTTCTGAATGTTACGTCAACACTAGAAAGAAATTTATTCATTCCCTTTCTTAGATTCAAAGGCCCTGTAGCATTGCCACTTTTGCCCCCTTCTCCATCAAAAACCAATAAAGAATCACTTACTATATCAATAAAATAAATATCATGATCTATAACAAGAGCGGCTTTTTCATTACTTTCCATAGTTCTCCTTATGGCCTTAGCTGTTTCCATTCTTGCATTCGCATCCAAATGCGCACTAGGTTCATCTAGTAAATATAAGTCTGCTTCTTTGCCTAAACAAATCGCTATACTTACTGCCTGTAGTTCTCCTCCTGATAGCCTTTTAGCTTGTAATTCTAATAATTGGTCAACCTGCAAGGGCCTTATTACTTGAGTATGAAATTCTCCACTTCTCCACTTCATGCCCAGTTCTGAATCAAGCCAACTCTGGACATTTCCGTCAAAGTCAGTATTTACGTGTTGTTGTTTATATGATATTTTGGCGTCCATCGTACACCAACCAGAATCTGGTTCAAATTCTCCAGCAATCATCTTTACCATAGTCGTTTTTCCAGTAGCATTGGGGCCAACTACTCCTACTACTTCTGCACTTCTAACCTGACCTTCGCCTGTTTTTAAATGAAAATTTCCAATTCTTTTTTCCATATCTCCCCAAGATAAGATTGGTGCACCAACTTCTTCTCCTCGTACTCTTCCTCTAAGAAACTGAATTGGCTTGTTACGTATTCTAACATTCTCTTCTGGCAGGTATCCGTCTAGATAAGCATTAATTGCCGTTCTTGTATTTCTGGGTTGAGTGAAAATACCATATGCAGCCCTTTCTCCATACACTATTTGTAATAAATCACACATAACATCAAGTATTGCTAAATCGTGTTCAACAACTAGTATTCTTTTTCCTCTTTCTACCAATCCTTGGATAATTCTCACAATCCTCATTCTCTCATAAATGTCAAGATATGATGAAGGCTCGTCAAAAAAATACACATCAGCCTCTTTGAGTAGAGTTGCGGCTATTGCAACACGTTGCAACTCACCTCCTGATAGTTTATCCAAGGTACGATTTAATACTCCTTCAATGTCAAGAAGTTTTGAATATTTTTTAATCTCTCCTCTGTCGTCAACCCGTTCGAGTAATTCATTCACTTTACCTTGAAATATTTTTGGCAGTTTATCGATATACTGTGGTTTAACGGCAATTTTCACTCCTTCTTCTGCAACTGTAGTTAGATAATCTCGCAACTCTCCTCTGGGAAAAGAACTAATTATTTCATCCCATTCTTTTAATTCAAGATCCCAATCTCCAAGATTAGGCCTTAATGAACCAGATAGGATATTTATTGCCGTAGATTTTCCCATGCCATTAGGACCTAGTATGCCAATGACTTGCTCCTCTCTTGGCGCTGGTAATCGAAACAGTCCAAACCCATTTTCATCGTATCGATGAGTTAAGTCAGCATCAAGCTCCTTTGGAAGATTTATTATTTTAACAGCATCTCCCGGACATAATTTAGCGCGAGTAAAACAGACAGGACAAGCAGTTTCTAGGATTCGAAACTTATTTTCTTCAAATTGAATACATTCCGCGCCGCATGAACCAGCATATTTTAGTAAATAATTGAATGCAGGGCTATTAGGTTTACAACGCTCTTCCAATAGTACTGCTACTCTCATGGCAACTCCTCCCTAAATACGTCATGCATCTATTTTATTTAGGACAGACCCTAATTTATAATATCATACTGCTAAGAATCTATACCTTATGTAGACATACCCTGCAAGTAGAATTTTTTCAGTCTTAGATAATTGAATTCTCTCTGAAAATACATCACCATCATTTTTCTTAATCTTCTTCAATATTGAACTGTAGAATGCAGCCATAGCCGCAGGTGAATATCTAGATGATTTGTCGAGTAAGGGCAATAATTTGAAAGCTTTATCTCTATATTCGTTGGCTCTTTGGATATAACTTTCTACAAATGGCTTCCAGCCCGGATGTTTATTAATTTCGTTATTATTCAGTATATCTTCTTCTGTTATTCCATATCTCTTTAGATCTTCTAATGGCAAGTATATTCTATTTCTCTCTGCATCTTCTTTGACATCTCTTAAGATATTTACAAGTTGCATGAAAATCCCCCAAGATTCTGCATATTCCTTGGCTTTGATATTATCATAACCATAAATCTCAATACATACTAATCCAACTGTAGATGCGACTCTGTAACAATAGGCATAAAGATCCTCGAATGTATCATATCTATTACTATGAAAATCATCTTCCATCCCACTAACCATGTCATCAAGAAGTTGTTTCGGTATGCCAAAATTATTTACAGTATCTTTTATTGCCATAAATATAGGATCAGTAGAGGTTACATCTTCGTATGCTGTAGATAATTTCTTTCTGTAGTAAAATAGTTGAGACATTTTTTCATTATACGAAACTCTGTCTAAAACAGTATTTCCGTTACTCAAGTTAAGTATGTTATCTCTGTATTCTATTGATTCTGGGTCGTCCGACGAACCTCCTGGGAAAATATCGACAAAATCACCGTCTGCTATATCATCTGCTCTTCTGCAAAATGCATAATAAGCACAAATTGCCTTTCTTTCATAATCTGGCAAATATTTAAAAGAATGATAGAAATTTCCCGCTTCTCTGCGAGTCAACTCTTCACAATAATCATATGCAGTAGAAATCATATGAGGAGGAACTTGGGTTTCTTCCCATATTGGAGCATCTATATATCTGAAGGGATTTGTTAATTCACCTCTTGAGCCAATTACTCCCATGAAGATAGCACCCTCTCTAAGAGTTTCAAGTGCTGTTATGCTAATCGCTCGTGTAGCCTCTTTTGTCATTTTTACGGCTGACCGAACCAATTGAATTCTTTTTACTGCATTTTCTTTTTCCGAATCTACCAATGAAATACTATCATTACTTTGAAAATTTTGTTCGAAGATGAAATCTGAAATCTGCTCTTCGCTCATGGTTTTCATGTTGAGCGAGAACCATGCTTTCTTGAAGTTCACTATGGAGTGTGCTAAAAAATATCATTATTTTTCAAAAAATATATCATTTTGTTCAATCAATTTCGAAGTACTTTTTTTTGTTATTGAAGCAAATAGTGATTTTCTAAATATAGATTTAATTTCCTTTCTAGACACCTTTATTCTATTTTTATTATCTAAAACATTATTTTCGCTCAGCATTTTTAGAGTACTCTGTCCTATTAGTATAGGCAGAATGCAAGTAAATCTTAGTCTATACTGATTTTTAGGTAACAAATTAACCCATTTAATCGCACAATTTAGGTGATTATATGCTTTTGAGATGTATGAATCAAAAAGAGGCCTAAATTTATCCATATTCTTGGAATCTAACAAATCCTCTGGTTTCAAGTCATATTCTAATAATTTTTCCATTGGTATGTAACATCGTCCCATAGCAATGTCTTCAGGAATATCCCTAAGGATATTTATTAATTGTAATGATTTACCGAATCGAATACCATTTTCAAATAATTCGTCACGTATTTCACTACTTACTTC
>QQRX01000025.1:12031-25990 GCA_003602595.1 Candidatus Poseidoniales archaeon
TTCATTTTCATTACTTAAGGCTATTATTGCTTCATCGGAAGATGTACTGAATCTTTTCAAATCAAGCGTCTGCCCTTTAATTATAATTTCTAAACATTCCCTAATTCTCCTCCTATCGCTTTCACTAAAGGTATCAGATTCTTCTAAATATTTTATTGGCAATATTACATCTTGTAATAATTCCTGTTCTGCAGAATTTTCTTGAAGTAAAGATAAATCTACCAAGTCAGGGATTATTTCAGATCTTTTTTGTACTCTATCATTATATTGACCAATTAAACGGATGAGTATATCCTTTTCTCCTATTTTCGAGTCAGCAATAGTATCTGAAAGTCTAGCCAATAAATAAAGTAGGCCCATTTGTTTACGAATTTTCTTAGGGAGAAAATTTAATGTCAAATAAAATGATCTAGAAGTACCTTTAAGCAAAATATCGATTCTTTTATCGATTTTATTCACTATCACAACACTCCTCAAGCTATTTTCTTCCAGTATCTTCTAAGGCCTTAATTAGAACATTTCCAATTTCTGAAGGATCTCTTGCAACATAAATACCTGCCTTTTCAAATGCAGCAAATTTTTCTTCTGCAGTCCCCTTTCCTCCTGAAATAATTGCTCCAGCATGCCCCATTCTTTTACCGGGAGGTGCTGTTGAACCCGCAACAAAACCAACTATTGGTTTACTCATATTCTTTGATGCCCATTCAGCAGCTTCTTCTTCTGCTGTTCCTCCAATTTCTCCAATTAATACGATTGCTTCTGTCTGATTATCATTTTCAAATGCTTGTAAACAGTCAATAAATCCTGTCCCATTTACTGGATCGCCTCCAATTCCTACACACGTAGATTGTCCCTCTCCAACACTCATTGTTTGTGCAACTGCTTCATAAGTTAAAGTACCACTTTTCGAAACAATTCCTATTCTACCCTTTGCGTGAATGAAACCTGGCATAATGCCAACTTTACAACCTCCATTTTCTCTTGGTGTGATTATCCCCGGGCAATTTGGCCCTATCAATCGAACATCAGGACATTTTTTCACGTTAGCTACTGCAGTAACCATATCAAGAATAGGAATACCTTCAGTTATACATACTATCAATCCACCACCATTTTCTTGAAAAGCATTAGCAGCCTCTACTATCGCTGCGGATGCAAAGCGTGCAGGGACATAGATCACACTAACATCCGCTCCAGTTCTTGCTATTGCTTCTTGCATAGAATCATAAACTGTAATTTCTCTTCCTGAGAAGTTTAATTTCTGCCCTCCTTTTCCTGGTGTTACTCCTCCTACAACATTAGTATTATATTCAATCATTCTTGTTCCATGAAATGTTCCTTGTTTTCCTGTGATTCCTTGAATCAAAATCTTACTATTTTCATCAACCCAAATAGACATTAGTTTCCCCTCCTTGTTAGATTAACTATTTTTTCCGCACCTTCTGCGAGAGTGGTTGCAGTATACACATTTAAATCACTTTTATTCAATATTTCAGTTCCTTCAATATGGTTCGTACCAGAAAATCTCACTACAAGGGGAACATCTAATCCTATTTCCTTGGATGCTTCAATTACACTATTTGCTACCATGTCGCATTGAATTATCCCTCCAAAAATATTCACTAATATACCTTCTACATTTTCATCCTCGAGAATTATTTCAAATGCTGCTGTAATTGACTCACGCGTTGCACCTCCTCCTATGTCCAAGAAATTAGCAGGCTCACTTCCATAGAGTTTTATGACATCCATTGAAGCCATAGCCAAACCTGCACCATTCACTAAACACCCAATATTACCATCCAATTTAACATAAGATAGCCCATAATTATTGGCTCTTATTTCTACCTCCTCTTCTTCTGTCAAATCTCTTAAATTATTCCTCCATGGATGTCTGAAATCCGCATTATCATCAAAACTAACCTTTCCATCTAGTGCTATTATTTCTCCTGATTCACTTTTTACGAGTGGATTGATTTCTATCATAGAACAATCTCTTTCCAAAAACATAGCATATAATGCATTCACCATTTCAACCAATTCATCTTTTGATTTTCCCTTGAGTCCTAATGAATCAGCAAACATTACTACATCTTCACTTTCCAAGCCTTTTAATGGATCTGCCCAAATCTTATGAATAGCTTCTGGTGTTTTTTCTGCTACCTCTTCTATATCGACTCCCCCTTCAGTTGAACCCATTATTAGTACTGATTTAGCTTCACGATCAATTAACAATGCTAAATAATATTCATGGGAAATATTACATCCTGATTCTATATATAGGTTATTTACTATTTTTCCTTCTTTCCCAGTTTGTTTGGTTACTAACTTTTTACCAATTATTGATGAAGCATATAGTCCTACTTCTTCCTTGGAGAATGCTATTTTCACTCCTCCTTCCATAATTAAATCATTTGTTTTTGGATCATAAAGAACTCCCTTTCCTCTTCCTCCAGCATGTATCTGGCTTTTTACTGCAACAACATCGGAATTCAATTCGTCATATGCATTCAACGCTTCATCAACACTAGTGCAATGAATTCCTTTGACTACTTTAACTCCGGAGTCATTAAAAATAGCCTTCGCTTGATACTCGTGAATATTCATGTTCTTCCCACCCCCTCATCATCTTTGAAAGATACTGTAGATAGTATTGTTAAAGACTAATCAAACGAAGAACTCAAAGCGTAACTAGTACACCGTAAAATATGGAGGTTATCGTACTTGTTGGAGGATTTGGGACGCGATTGCGTCCTTGGACAGAAGAAAGAGCTAAGCCCTTACTTCCCATACTCGACAAAACACTCTTGGAACGCGTTATCGAAGTTGTTCCTGAAGACTTGATTTCAAGAGTCATTGTTGCCGCTGGCCATGGCGTTGACCAAATTGAGAATTTTTTCTCAAAAAATAAAACTAATTATGAAGTTCTTATTTCAGTGGAAGAAGAAGCTCTCGGAACAGGAGGGGCTGTTGGATTGGCTGCAAGAAAACTTAATGGCACAGGTCCAGTATTAATTTTGAATGGAGATTTAATTTCAAGTGTAGATGTTTATGAGTTATTAAAACATCACAATAAAACTGGTGCAAAAGCAACGCTATCTCTTTGGGAAGTGGAAGACCCAAGCCGCTTCGGAGTTTGTGATTTAGATGAATCAGGAATGATAAGAAGATTCCAAGAAAAACCAGAACCAGGGACAGAATTTTCCAATTTAATTAATGCAGGATGTGTCTTAGTAAGCAGAGATTTAATCAATCAATTCTCCAGTGAGAAGCATAGTATGGAAAGAGTGGTTTTCCCTCCTGTTGCCGAATCAGGAGAAATGGCTGGACTTGTTTTTTCAGGATACTTTGTCGATGCTGGAACTCCTAGTTCATTCATTGAAGCAGCACAAACTTGCATTGAAAATAATAGGTTTATTTCAGGAAAAAAAATAGTTAATTCATGGTATGGAGAAGGTTCTTCTAATACTTCTTCATCTACAGGGTGTTCAATAGGTAAAAACGTTCTAATAGATAAAACATCTTCTTTACTAGATTGTGTTGTTCTAAAGAATGCGGTCATAGGTAAAAATGTTAAATTAGAAAGATGTTTAATAGGTGAAGGCTCAATTATATCTGACAATACAGTTTTATCAGATGTTGTAATAAATCATCATACGACTTTCTGATGGTTTATGGCGACATTGTAAAATTCATTGTCCTTTTCGGCAGTAACATGGGAGAAAAACTTGTAGTTGTGAATTTTAAAACTTATGAGACTGCACATGGACTTTCTGCAGAGAAATTAGCAAGAGCTATGGGGAGTTTAGAAAGTGATGCTCGTATTGTCGCTGTAGTATCCGCATTTGATCTTTCATCAGTAGTTAAAATAGCTCCTAACTTAGAGGTTTGGACTCAACATCTTGACCCAATCCAATTCGGCTCAAATACTGGTTGGTTACATCCTGATACTGCTATAGAAAGAGGTGCTAAAGGTACTTTGATAAATCATGCAGAACATAAGGTTAGCATTGAGCATATAGCTATGTTATTGGATCAAGTCCCAGAAAATTTCACTGTTTGTGCATGTGCTGCTAATATCGAAGAAGCAGAAGCATTAGCAGCATTGAAGCCCAGTTTCGTTGCAGTAGAGCCACCGGAGTTGATAGGAGGAGAAATTTCTGTCACATCTGCTGATCCAAAGATTGTAACTGGGACAGTAGATGCTGTTAGAAATATCTCTACAGATGTTGGTATATTATGTGGTGCAGGAGTCAAAAACGGTTCTGATGTTTCTATCGCACTTGAACTCGGTACCTCAGGAGTATTACTTGCTAGTGGAGTAACTAAATCTCCAAATCCAATTGGGGCATTGAACGATTTAATCTCAAAGATATAATCTTATTAAAATATTATTTTAACTAAATTTATAGTGTTTAAACCGCAGCCCTTTTGTTTAACTCATTAATGCGTTGCTGATTGTAATGTCCGACGATGCGGTATCTGAAATTCAGAAAGTAAAAAAGAAAGAGTATCAAAAAGAACTTTTTAGACTACAATTAGAATTGATTAAATTACAAGAATGGGTAAAAGCAAAAGGTCTGAAAGTAGTTGTAATATTCGAAGGCCGTGATGCAGCAGGGAAAGGAGGGGTGATAAAGAGGATAACTCAGTATCTCAATCCGAGAGTCGTTAAAGTTGCAGCATTACCTGCACCTACCGAGAGGGAGAAAACAGAATGGTACTTTCAAAGATATGTTGACCACCTACCTGCAGCAGGAGAAATAGTTCTCTTTGATAGAAGTTGGTACAATCGTGCAGGAGTAGAGCGCGTTATGGGATTTTGTACGGATAAAGAATATGAAGGATTCTTACGAGCATGTCCCACATTCGAAAGAATGTTAATCCGTTCAGATACTATTCTGATAAAATACTGGTTCTCAGTATCGGACGAGGAACAATTAAAGAGATTCAAGGCCAGATTAGCAGAACCTCATAAGAGATGGAAACTAAGTCCTATGGATCTAGAATCACTTACCAGATGGGAAGAATATTCAGAAGCAAAGGACAACATGTTTGCATACACAGATACAAAGAAATCTCCTTGGTATGTAGTCAATTCAGATGTCAAAAAACATGCGCATATAAATTGTATAAGCCATTTTTTGTCTCAAATACCTTATGAAGATTTGACTCCAAAGGAAATAAAACTTCCTGAAAGGACAAAATCTAGAGGATATATTCGCCCTCCAGAAGATGAGCAAACTTTTGTTCCTGATTACCATCTTAAATTATTGTGATAGTATGAAAAAGACCTCTACAATATTCATTGTTGTTGTTTTACTTTCAGGAGGATGCTTAGGTATTTTTGAAGAAGATTTTGATGATGATAATGATGGCTTCTTAGATACAATAGACGCCTTCCCAAACGACTCTAATGAATGGCTGGATACTGATGGAGATGGCATTGGAAATAACGCCGATATAGATGATGATAATGATGGTTTTGAGGATTCATTAGAATCTAGTTGTTTTTCTGATCCTCTAAACAATTCGTCAATTCCATCAGATTTAGATAAGGATCATATCTGTAATGTTCTCGATGATGATATAGATGGCGATGGTTTGCCAAATGATTGGGAACTTAATAGAAGTTTGGACCCATTAGATAATTATGATACTTTATCTTGTCATGGATATTCAATTTATTGTCTGAGAAGTTATGATGATTTCACCTTTCCGGAATCACATAATGCTTATTCTGCTTTAGAAGATGGGGTTTTTATGGGTGTAAACCATCTAACTGGCCTCCAAGCTCAGTGGGATGGAGGGATTAGGGCATTTATGGTCGATACACATCATGTTTCGATTGAAGAAACAACTCCAGAAGACGTCAGATTCTGTCACGGTTCTCCTAATGCCTTTCCACATCCTTGTTCATACTCAGAGATTGATGCATTTGAATGGCTTTCTTTGCTTAATTCATTAATGAACTCCAGTAAAGATGCTTGCTTAACTTCTTGTGGAGAAGTTGTTACACTGTTGATAGAAAATTATGTTCCTGCTGAACATCTAGAATTCTTATTCAATAAAACAGGCATGAGTGATAGAATTTATGTCCATAATTTTGGAGAGGACTGGCCAGATATTGGTGATTTAATATTAAATGGTCAAGATTTAGTAGTTTTTTGGGAACAAGCCGGTAATGACAAATATCCTTGGTTACATGATTTTGGAGAATTTGGATGGACTACTAATTATGGAGAATCAGAACCAGAAGAAATGAAGTGTAATGTATTTCGAGGAAACGGCTCTCAACCTATTTGGCATCTTAATAATTGGTTATCTAGTATTTACGGTGTTGCAGATCCTGTAAGATCTAATGAAGTAAATGATTATAATTTCTTGTTAAATAGAACTTTGGAATGCTGGGAAATGATGGATAATAGGCCAACTTTTGTCGCAGTAGATTATTGGGAAAATGGGGAAATAACCAATGTTACAATTACTATAAATAAAATGGAACATTGGTCTTCTGATATCCCTCCGCATCCTTAATAGTTATTTTCATGATGAATAAAAATCATAAAGCAAATTATCTATTGTCTTATCCGAGATATTATGCAAAGGTGCGGTGCACAAGAGGTTTCTGAGGCATTTTCTAATAATGAGGAGATAACTTTAATACTCGCTCTTAAGGATTCAAAAGACCCAGAAGTGTTACGTCTAATCGATATTGCAAAAAATAAATCAATCCCTGTAAAAGAAGGTTCTGAGCGGGATATTTGGAGGATGGCCCGAGATAATAAATTTGATACAAAACCACAAATTCTGGCTTTAGTCGGTAGAAATCCAAATGCGTCAATAGACGAAATTCTCGAATCAGATGGAATAATATGGTTACTTGCAGGAGCAAAATATCCAGTCAATATAGGATTCACTATAAGAACGGCCGAAGTAAGTGGCGCAAATGCAGTATTTATTGATAGTGAACTCAATAGTAATGATAGAAAAGGTGCTAAAAGAGCCTCTATGAAATCACATCGCTTCATTCCTTTACATTGGGTTGATGGGATTTCAATAGTTGACAGGGCTAAATTATCTGGATTTAGGATAATTTCGATAGAAGATATTGGTTCAAAAACACCTTGGGAAGCAGATTTAACGGGAAAAATAATGCTAATAATTGGAGGAGAGAGAGAAGGTATTTCCAAATCCATACTTGAGAAATCAGATGAAATATTGAGAATTCCAATGACAGGTTTCGTACCCTCATTCAATCTACAAGCACCAATGGCAATTGTTGCAGCCGAAGCACAAAGACAAAGAATGTCTTGAGATTATTCTTACCCCTAATTTGATGACCCTTGACCCAATCCTAAGTACATGGAAGTACCTGATGAACTTTTATCTATGCTCCATGGCGAACAAGGGCCAACTAAACAGAAAGCTGCTAGACTTGTAATTGATTTAGCTTCAACAGCGGGTTCTGAGAAGTTCATCCGATGCGATAATTCACATGTTTCTGGAGTTAGTGTGATAACCGGAGGCCATGGTCTACGACGTTTTCTTTCAGATTTATCTGGTGATCCCTTGGGTAAGGTAGTCATCCCCACAACTCTTAATTCTGCTGGTTGCGATTTAGAGAAAATAGGAGAAATGGACATAGAATATCCAGATTTTCTTAAATATCAATTCGAAATTGTTCAAGCGTATTCTGAATTAGGAATAGATGCCACATTGTCCTGTACTCCCTATGATAGAGGAATTGACTCAGGTCATGGCATTGGCTCGTGGGCTGAGTCAAACGCTGTTTGCTTTTCTAATTCTTATACGTCCCTAATCACAAATCGAGAATCTGGACTATCTGCCCTTGCTACTTCTCTGACAGGATGGGCTCCTTACTGGGGCTTACATATCCCTGAAAATAGAATTCCAAATATACTTGTGAAGATTGAGTGTGAAATGTCAGACCCAACAGATTGGAGTGTATTAGGTGACTGGATAGGTAAACAAATCAGGCCAGAGTGGAAACTCCCTTGGGGGCCAATGCCATATATCGTGGGTTTGCCTGATCAAATTACATTTGAAATGCGTAAAGCATTAACCGCTTCAGCTGCTAATTATGGCTGCCCAATGTTGTGGATTGATGGAGACTCGGAATATTTTCCAAATAAAGATAAATATCAGGGAGAATTAATATTTGGTATCGATGATTTATACAATAGATATACTGAACTTTCTCCGAAAGGTCAAGTCGATTTAGTTGTTATAGGATGCCCCCAAGCTAGCATAGGTGAAGCAAGAGCCACAGCCGCAGCAGCACGTGCAAGGATGGAGCTTGGTGAAAAAATAATTAATAAGAGACTTTGGCTTTTCACCAGTGGATATAATTATGATATTTTAGATGCAGATGGAACTATTGATATTTTAGAGGATTCAGGAGCATTAATACTAAGAGATACTTGCCCCGAAGTAACTCCTTATAATAGAAATAAGTACAATCATATACTAACAAACTCACTAAAAGCAGAACACTATTTGACGAGTGGCCTTAATCGTATGCCAACCAGTGTTTCAACAATAAGTGAATGTGTAGCACATGCGTTCGATGATAAGTTAGTTACAGGTTCTAGGCCTACTTTAGAATCTAGAAAACCAAAACCCATAATCTCTAAAAAGACCAAACAGACGTCTAAAATTAATATTTTTGGAAAAGGCATACCAAGTCAATCAGATTGGAAAATTTCAGGCAAAGCTCTAGTTACCGACGTTCCTATAACATATCTTGGATATGTCAATAGAGATACAGGAGTAATAGAAGAGCCAGGACATCCTTTGGATGGCACCCAGATCAAAGATACAATTTTCATCTATCCAAAAGGTTCCGGTTCAACAGTTGCGCCATTTGTACTGATGGGTTTGATTTATACAAAACAAGGTCCCAAGGCAATAGTTAATACCGACGTGTGTCCACTTACTATTCCAGCAGTATCTTTGCTGAATCTCCCTTATGCTCATGGATTTAGTGAAGACCCTACTATTGCCATCAACTCGGGAGACGAGGTCGAAATGTCTCTAAAAGATGGCGTTGTTAGTCTAAAAATAATCAATAGAAATAGCGAGGATTGATGACTCCACACCCTCGCAGACAGCATATGAGTACGCGCCGTAACCCTCAACCTTGTCAAACTCATGACTTGGGGAGATTTGAAATTTTAACCAGAGATGGTGCTGCCCGTATAGGTCGTTTACATACTAATCATGGGCCATTAAACACTCCAATGCTACTTCCCGTGGTTAATCCTAACATAATGACAATAGAACCTAGGGAAATGTGGGAAGAATATGGGGTAGAAGGGTTAATAACAAATTCATACATAATTTGGAAACACCATAAATTGAAAGAAGAGGCTTTACGTAATGGCGTACACAATCTGTTAGATTTTCCAGGGATTATAGTTACTGATTCAGGTACTTTCCAATCATACGTTTACGGCGATGTTGAAGTAGGAGTCAGTGAAATTATAGAATTCCAAAAAAATATAGGAGTCGATATTGGGACTATGTTGGATGTTTTCGGACGTCCAGATATGTCACTTGATGAACTTGAGTATGCAGTAGAGGAGACTGCTAGGAGGGCATCTGAATCATTAGAAGTAGCAGGAAGTAATTTATTATTAAATGGCCCAATACAAGGAGGAATCAATGACGATTTACGTGCTAGGTCAGGATATCTAATGTCTTCAATTAAGGGACAGTATCATAATTTTACCATTCATCCCATCGGAGGAATAGTTCCATTAATGGAGAAACAAATGTATAGGGAACTATTTCAAATATTATTGGCCTCAAAATCTAATATACCCCCAAATCGACCAATTCACTTATTTGGTTGTGGTCATCCTTTACTTTTTCCTTTATCAATAGCCCTAGGTGTTGATATTTTTGACAGTGCTGCATATGTTCTTTTTGCACGCGATGACAGATTTTTCACTCCTACTGGGACTGTAAAACTACAAGATATCAGAGAATGGCCGATAAGTTCACGTGCTCTATTTGGGATATCTCCCGAGGAAGTTAAGAAAATGGATAAAAAAGATAGAACAATGATATTATCTCGCCATAATTTAGAGATTACTCAGACAGAATTAGCCAGATGTAGAGAAGCCATACGTAATGGTAAAATCTGGGAGCTTGCAGAAGAAAGAAGTCATAGTTCACCTCAACTTAGGGCAGCCTTTCTTTGGGTTTTGGATCAACTTTCATTTCCTGACGAAGGACCAATAGGAGAGAGTATTATGGATATTGTAGCATCTACTAATCCAATAAGGAAAGGTGGCGAAAGTATGAGTCATGATATAGAAACACGTCCACATATATTACATTTACAAGCACTTATTGCCACTAGATGGAAAACTCCGGGGTCATGGTGGGACGGTTCGAAAACTAATGTGAAAAATATCATTATAATTGAAAAAACTGCCCCCCCATGGAGGATAAACTCATTAAACTCTGTCATAACTCATCTAATTGAAACTCCAAATAGCATACCATTAATCATCACGCCACTTGGAATTATTCCTTATTCGCTTGAAGACTTATCTCCATGGTGTCATTTAGACGGTTCTAATGATATGTGGAAAATACATTATGACGATGAAGAAATTATAGAATTTCTTTCGGATTACGGATTAGAAAATACACCATTCATTAGAATTAAACCTGATCCAAAACTAATTGTAAAATCCAAACTTAATCAAAAAGTCAGAGATTGGCTAGACAGGTGTTCAATTGTAGATAAGTTATCAGTGTTATGTTCAATTAATCCTAATGATGGTTGTAAACTTACTCATTCAATGTCTTGTCGCAAATCAACAACGGATAGGATAGTAAATGTATATTCTGAAAATTCACATATTTTATCTCCAAGGTTGAATGATGGTGGGATTTCACTAACTTTGGAAGGGGCAAAAAAACTATGTGATGCTAGATTTCCTATTTCTTTTGATGAAAATACTATAGATTCTGAATTTCTAGGATTACCAAAGGTATGTATTAATGATGATGCAATACCATTTGTAGGCGTGGGCAGGAACGTAATGCATGGGTATATTTTAGGTGCAGACAATCATTTAATGCCAGGCCAACCTTGTTTAATAGTTGATTCTAAGGGTAATTTTGTTGCTCATGGAGTGCCAATAACAACATCAAGGGAAATGAAATTTTTCAAAAAAGGAATAGCAGTAAGGGTTAGAGGGGGAGTCTTAAAAAATTCTTCTTAGTACCTATACATGAAGGAGATTAATTGAAAAGATTAACATTAAACAATAATTACTAGAAGTTAAACAGAGGCAATGAGATGGCAGGAAATATAAACAATGATTTTGTAATAGAGACAGATAATCTCTGCAAGATGTATGGTCCTCATTTAGCACTAGATAATATCAATTTAAGAATTAAAAATGGGGCAATTGGAGTTCTCGGACCTAATGGAGCTGGAAAATCAACTTTGTTTAAGTGTATTTTAGGGTTAATCCAAACAACTTCTGGATCCGGTAAAGTTTTGGGTCATGATGTCAAAACCGAGGGCGAATTAATACGCTCTAAAATCGGCTATATGCCTGAATACGATGCTTTAGATCCAGGCTTAACAGCAATAGACCAAGTTAGATATTCAGGAGAAATATTGGGAATGAATACAGATGTTGCTACTCAAAGGGCACATGAAGTACTGGAATATGTCGGTTTAAAAGATCAAAGATATAGAAAAATCGAGACTTTTAGTACCGGGATGAAACAAGCAACTAAATTGGCTTGTGCAATTATTCATGACCCTCTAATATTGATTTGCGATGAACCAACTAATGGTTTGGATAAAAGAGCTAGAAAATTTATGCTAGACACTCTCAGGCGTACTGCTATCGAAGGAAAACGTACAGTTTTGATGAGTAGCCATGTCATGGAAGACGTTCAGGAAGTGTGTGAGAGTATATTGATGATTTACAAAGGAAAAGTGGTGATTCAGAAAAGCTTAGAAGAATTAGTTGACCAAGTGGATAAAGAAATAGAGATTACAATTTGGGGCGGTGCTTCAAAATTACATGAGGAATTAGAAAATAGGAACTTTTCTGTACGTCGCCTAGGTAGGATTTTAAGAGTTACACTAATAGATGAAAATACAATTACTGAAATAATTAAAGCTGCAGCGGATTGTAAAGTACAAGTAAGACAATTGAAAGAATACACTCCGGATTTAGAAGATATTTTCCTTCTTATAATGGATAAGTTGGGGGCTGAAATAAAGGGGACTTCGGAACTTATGACTTCTGATCACATTGGAGGAATCTAGTATGACTAAATCAGAAATAGATATCAAAGGTAAACAAACTAGAATGGAAGTTGCTTATGGTTCCGGAGATGGCGACGAAGAATTGACCGCAGTTGTTGCAAAAAAAGAAGCAACATTGGGCACAATTTTCAATCAATCATACAAACAGTGGGACGGTATTTTAGGGCCAAGATGGATGAGAAATTATTCAATATACAGGCATCACGTTTATGGAATTTTTACCAGTAAAGGGCATAGGTATTATCATCCATTTGTGAGGCTTACAATACTAGTTATTTTTTTGGCTTCTTTAGCCCCCATTCCTATGCTATTCTTTTCTTCCCTATTACCTGGTCAGGATGGTGATTTTCTATCTAAAATGTGGGGGATAAATAGATACAATTTATGGGGTCAAATTTTAGGATATTTCCCTCGTAATCTCTGTATGTGGCCTCTCCTCACTGCATTAGTTGTCGGTGGGATGATTTCCGATGACCGAAAAAATGGAACTAGTGCGTTATACTTTTCTAGGCCTGTTAATCGTTTCGATTACACTATTATGAAATATTTGAGTGTATCCGTAATATTAGGTTTTGTTATTGTATTTTCATACTTCGCTTATTACACCAGTGCAATAGTTTTCAGAGGCGAAAGTTGGGCCTATTTAGTTGATACCTTACCTATATTTCTCAGTGGAATTGTTGCTGGAGTTATTCTAGTAATAACATATACTTCTCTGGGTCTAGCACTATCTAGTATAAGTCAAAGTAGATTTTTCGCAGCTATAGGGTTTTTGAGTATAATTTATGGTACAAAAATAATCGCCCTCCTTATAGAAATGCAATTTGATACAACAATTATGTATATCCTAAGTCCTTATGATTGCCTTGCCCACTTCGGTCAGTTTTTATTAGGACTGGATCTTAATTATGACCATCCTCTCGGTTTTTCTATAATTTCTTTAATTTTTATGAATATCTTTTCAGTAGGCATATTAGTATCAAGAATTAGTTCTATGGAGGTTACCAGAGAATGAAAGAAGTAAGTAGTAAACTTCCAGCGGTAATGTTAGATCATGTATCTAAGTGGTATGGAGAAGTTATAGGAATTAATGACATTTCTTTGGCTATAGAAGGAGGAGTTACTGGAATTCTTGGCCCAAATGGCGCAGGTAAATCTACGCTTTTCAAAATACTCATGGGGCGTTTAAAGCCTAGTAAGGGCACTGTTCGTTTATTTGGTATAGATCCTTGGAAAAGTACCACTCCTTATCGTCGAATAGGTTATGTTAGTGAATCGGAGAGGATGTATGACTGGATGACCTCTCTTGATTTCATATCGACCTTAGCCAGATTACATGGAATGTCTAGGGAAGAAGCCGTAGAACGTTCCAAACATGTGTTAAATTTTGTTGGACTTGAAGATGTTTACCACAAAGAGATAGGCAAGTATAGTAAAGGAATGAGGCAGCGTGTCAAAATAGCCCATGCATTGGTCCATAACCCTGATTTGATTATTCTTGATGAACCTTTACATGGTTGTGATCCAATAGCAAGAACAAGTATAATGAATGTAATCAGAGAATTAGGTTCACAGGGCAAAACTGTTTTAGTTTCTAGTCATATTTTGGAAGAAATTGAAAGAATAAC
>QQRX01000026.1 GCA_003602595.1 Candidatus Poseidoniales archaeon
AATCACAGAAAACATTGTGGAAAATGCTGTGGACTTCACAATAAATGAATATAGAAATAAGAACAGTCTATTAAATAAAATTGTTTCATTAATATTATGGATATTTTCCCCAATCATAGAATTTCATAAGAAAAATCACCAAAAAAGATGGTTTGTCTTTTATGTATATTTTATGGCTATTTTTGTAGGAATCCCACTCTTGTTCCTTTCTATATTTATTGATGTTTTAATCGACTTTTTTTACGAGATGATTATACAGAGCATATCTTCATTTTTTGATACTTTCTAACTTTGATACATTAGAATTAATGAGAAGTATCTTGAATAAATACCTCTCTGCAATGTATGGTGATTAGTTGCCTAAAGTGAAGAGGCCAAAAAAAGGATGGTATAGAGTTACTAAGAAAAGACCTTTTCGTGGTCCTCCGGTTAAACCAAGTGAGAGAGGATTGCCCCCCTGTCCTGCTTGCGGTCAGTGGACAATGCAAAAGGATAACAAACGAAATGAATTATTTTGTGGCCTATGCGGAGCAATAATGTAAGTGTGCGAAATCCAATATGTAGATACCTCTTCGGAGGTATGCCACTGTGATGAAAAACCGCACCGGATGCTTTGTACATCAAGAGTGATGGGCGATCTGAGTGGCACTAGGATTTGTTGATAATGAGTGATGAGAAAATCATTGTAGATTCTCAAAATAGAAAATTTAGAATTCCTAATCCAACTAGGCTAACTAAACCTCCAGAAGATATCAGAATAGCCAGAATAAGTAGTCCATGGAAAATTTATTTTAGTATGATAGGTACTGTTCTTCCTGCCTTTTTTCTATTATATACATCTCTTTTCATAATAGTTGGAATTATGGATAACAATCCAATCATGACATTATCAGGTAGCCTTTGTAGCCTGCCACTTCTTTTCATTATATTACGTCTTTACAGACCTCGATTGATACATGTTAAATTAGCTTCTCCAAGTGAGAAAGGGCAATATCTCCATCCTCTACCTTCCGGCGGTTCATTACAAACAGATATGAAGACAGAATTAAAAAGATACATAATTAGGGATGATTCTGTACTCGATTTGCCTCCTACAAATCAATTATGGTTTGTGTTTATCTCAATAGTTTTGACCGGAATTATTGTTTCAGTCTTGTTTTTCTCTCAATCTACTGAATTATTCGGAGTATTATTATTTGTGATCATTGCAATTCCATTGTGGTTAATTGGATTTTCTTTGCCAGTACTTGCTTGGTGGGGAACTTCTACACAATCATTGGGTTTACCTACAAAGAGAAGAGATGCTGAGTCATGGCTACTAGCAGGTATGGCCTCAGCATTTCCTGCATTTATCTTCAATAGTTTTGCTGCACCTGCAATCATCCCTTCTTCATTTCCTTTATGGGCCAGCGATTTATGCTTACTTGCAATCAGTGCCCCATTTTGTGAAGAAATTTTCAAAGGAATAGCAGTGGCGCTATTTTTACCATCAATAAAAGGACCAAAACATGGCTTTCAAGTAGGTTTTACTGTAGGATTAGGTTTCGCTTTGATAGAAAACTTTCAATATATTGGAATCTCATTAATGGGTGGACCCCTGGGGATAACTATTACAATCCTGATTAGGGGAATTGGATCTATTCCTGGTCATGCAGTATGGACTGCAGTAACTGGTACTGCATTGGGTTGGTTGGTTAAAGAAACAGATTTCAAGACTAAGTTAGAATGGTATGCCAAATCCTGGTCTCAAGATGCTGTTGATTTTATCGAAGGTGTAGGTATTGATTTTGATGGAGATGGAGATTTATCTGGTTATGATGGCTCAGATATATCTTTTAATTCAATTCTAGAAAAAAATAGTTCAGATCCTGTTAAAACTAATTCTCCTTGGTTATTGCTAGACAGTTCTGGCAAAATTTTTAACCAATTTGAGATTAAAGATTTTCCGAAATCAATTAATTTATCTAATGATGGATTATCCACGACATCTAGCTCCCTTTTACCCTCAGGCATAATGCCACCAAAGTCAATATCTGCGGCAATAGTGTTAGCTATCCTTGGACATTCATTTTGGAATGCCACTTCTTATCTATCTTACTTTCTGCCAGCATCTTACGGATTGGGTGAGACTTATTCCTCATTAATATCAATAATCTGGACATTAATACTGATTATATCTATATTATTCATAGCCAATCAATTATTGAAAGGCATTAAAATTATAGATTCAAATAATATTAATGATTGAATCCATAAAATAGGATAATAGGGGAATAATTCTTGATAACATATACTAACAGCAACACGGGGTCTGGATGGAAGTGGCAACTGAACTATTGATTTCACTAATATTAGTTGGAATACTATTATTGATATCTAAATTCTATGATTTCTTAGATTTAGGTGGTCTTTTGGCTGCTTTAACGGTTGGATTATTAATATCTTTACTAGGTCATTGGACTTGGCTAATAGTATTAATGTCATTTTTAATAATGTCATCTGTAGTTACTAAATGGAGGTATGAAGAAAAATCATTACTTTCAGTTGAGGAATCTAATGAAGGCAAGAGAGGTTGGAAAAATGTTCTTGCAAATGGAGGAGGGGCATCATTAATTGCCATAATTAATTATCTTTTAGGAGGTCATGATTATGCTTATGCGGCCTTTTGTGCGTGTGTGGCAGTTGCTTCTTCGGATACTCTTGCATCTGAAATAGGAAGTTTAGATCCCAGGACCAGAATCATCACAACTTTAGCAGCCGTTCCTGCAGGAACTAATGGAGGAATGTCTCCTACTGGGACTGTCGCCGCCTTTTATGGAGGGCTGATAGTTGCGATAATTTCTACTCTTTTGGGAGCCTTGAATGGAGACTCAAATCCTCCATTTTTCCTTTTCTTATGTATCACAGTAATAGGTTGGCTTGGTTGCCAATTAGATTCTCTGCTGGGGGCATTATTTGAGAATCGTGGCTACCTCGGAAAACATAGTGTAAACTTCATATCAACAATTGCTGGCGCAATTGCTGCGGTATGGGCGATTCAATTTTTCCTTTAAACTTCTAATGGGTATTATTATGTCTTCAAAAAGATACAATTATCATCAAATATTAATATTATTATTAATCACATTATTGTTTATTTCTTCATTTTCAAGTGCTCAAACAGTTGAGGAAAATAATGGTCCAGGAATTTCTTATGATTATCCAGATAATCACATGCTTTTCATTAAAGGAGATGAAGAATCACCATTTTTAGATAGAAATTGGTCGGTTTTGACTGGATTCCCTCAAGGCAGCATTTCTTTTAGTAGAACCAGTTCAACTTTGAATCCAAATATATTAAATGTTCAATCTTCTCCTGTAGAAGAACCCTTTAGATTTGAAGGCAATATTTCTGTAATTCTGTTTGCTTCTTTAGAAGGTGGCAGTAGTAATTCATGTGAGGCTTCTGATTTTTTACCCAGCCCTGTTGGTTCTGAAACTCAATTTGAAGTCTCTTTGTTGATGGGTGGAGTTTCTGTTATTTCTAATCAGTATACAGAATCTATTTCAATGTCTGAAGGATATACTTCTCCACATGAGTTTTCAGTACAAGGAGGGCAAATTAATGTAAGTTTGAATAAAGGTGATACTATAGATTTGTCAATAAATGTTAGACATGAATGCGTAGAATCGGGAGCACTTTTATGGGGGAATTATGACGTTACATCTGGGATAATATTTGAAGGACAAATATTGGATATCAATATTGAAGCATTAGTTGATGCAAATCGGATGGTTAGGGTAGAAATGACTCCAATTTCTCCTTGGGGGTTAGATGATTTTTCTCATCAAATTTTTGAGATTGTTGGACCTACTGAATGGAGTAGTATGTATCATGGAAAATGGGATAATGAAGATTTACGGCAGTACCATTTCGAAAATCCTCAAGGAATTAGAGTTGGAGAAGATAATAGAACAACTTATACTTGGTCGACAGATAAACCGTTGAAACCAGGTAATTACATGGTTGATATGTGCATCGATCTATCCGATCAAGATCCAGTTAATGACTGTAATATAATTATTATTTTACGCTTCACTGTGCCTGATGATCCACAATCTTTAGTCAATGGAACATGGGCAGCAATTATCATCCCAATAGGTATTTTTGGATGGATATTTATTTCACTCAAGGAAGCAATGCTACCTCTCCCTGCATATGGTGTAATTATACTACTTGCTTTTGCTAGTCTTGGCCCTGCAGTTCAATTGCCTGATATTGATTCAGAACCTTTCAGGGACAATGGCGCTGTACCGCCATTTATGTTGATTTCCCATAATCCCGATACAAATTCTATGACACTTTCTGACATAATGGAGGATTCAGATATAGTTGTTATTGGGATGTTTCAACATGGCTCTCCAAATGCATTACTTCAGTATGACGATTTTTCAAAATCATCAAGGAATTCAGAGTTAGATATTTCATATGTTCAGATTGCGACTGGCGAGGGTTTGGAAGCAAGTTATTTAGATTCTTATTCAGAAAAACTAAACAATTCTTGGCCTCTTTTAATAGATGAATATGACTCTAGAATGGGCTTATCTCTTCCAAATAAAGCTAGTGATGCTGTTTTAGTTGTTGATTCTGCAGGATTTATTACAGAATGGAAGCCAGGCTCAATGTCTTCATCAGAAATCGAAGAAGCATCAATTAAGGCCTCATTTGGTTCTGGTAATAATCCAATCCAGATCATTTCACTCGTTTTTTCGACAGCATTTCTGCCGCTAATTGTTTTGGCAATGCCTAGAGAGAGACAATTCAAATTCCCTGAAGATCCTTTAATACCTGGTGCAGGTAGCCTATTAATTCTGTATTCTTCAATAGTTGGATTTACATATTGGGCATTACCCGTTGCATTATTTTCTTCTCTAGGACTAGGATTCTTTTGGATTTGGATTGAACTTTTCTTAGCCTGTTTACTAACTTATCATGGTATTTCAATTTTAAAATTAGGTAAAATAATCGAAATTGAGTTCCTAGCCAATTTAGCATATAATAAATTACCAGATAGTTATCGTTCTTGGAAATCTAAAGAAAGTTTTAGTGAAGATGCATATCTTGGACTTTGGCTTGCTTGGCTTTTATGGTTAAGAGTCCCAGATATGATATCTCAAGGAATAGGCGGAATCGCTAGATCAGGTTTATTCGGCCCATTAATGGCTATTTTATTCCTTATTTTGTTTATATTTTGTGCAGGAGTTTCAATAATTATTTTACGTAATTTAGCTTTAATTCTTGGACCAATTTCAAGAATTTTTGGAGAAATGAGTATAGGATTAAGGCCTAGAGCATGGGGTATTGCATCAACCACATTCGGATTGTGGATATTATTCAGTATTATTTTCGGCCCTTTATCATAAATTTATCATTAATTCCATCATTATGACCGAGACCATCATAAGAGTAGGGTTTCTCGCATTCGATATCCCTATGGGGGTATAGTATAACCTGGTAGTACAGCGGGCTCCAGTTGCACGGGAATGACGACGAGATGGTTTTCTGATGGTTTTGATGACCAACTGGAGCACCGACCTGTCGCAACCCGAGAGCGTGCGCCTGCCAGGTGCACGCTAGGCGGAAGACACCTGCTGATCTGGGTTCAAATCCCAGTGCCCCCACCATTTTTTATTGCATTATTTAGCATATCTCAGTTTATTTGAATAAACATTCCCATTTCGCACGTATATGAGGGATGGAAAAGTTGCAACTCTCCTAATATTCATTTTAATAACTTCACTAATGGGCAGTATTTATTCAACATCAGACAACCTTGACAAAAAAACTCAAAATTTCGATTTATTAATTGAGGATTTTGAATTCTTGTCACAGAAAGACGTTACATGGCTAAATCCAGATCCTTGGTGGATGACTACTTCTTTAGATTCAGATAGAAATGGAATTCATGATTCTATTCAAAATGCCACCGGTCTTGTAAATATTGGAATTTCCTTCTCACGAGAAATAACTGAGGAGGATAAAACAAAATTGATGAATATGGGATTTGAAATACGTTTGGAATTAAAGTCTGTAAATGCTCTTTTGTTGGGCCCTATTGAGAGTTACCAAGCAATAGATTTAGCAAATTTTGAAGACATAGTTATGGTTGAAAGATATGGTTCAGTTATTTTTTATGGTGATATCCAAACTCCTTCTGTAAAAGCTAGTAATTCAAGTATTTATCCTGGAGCATGGGATTTAGGAGTTACTGGCAAAGGCGTGAATATCGCACTTACTGATACCGGGGTTGATAACGAACATCCTGGATTGATAGGAAAATTCGTTGCAGGCTACGATGCGGTTTGCTACAACCCCTCTGATCCTAATTGCATTTTAGCAGGTTTTGGTCAAAGGCCAACTGACGGTACTTTTGATCCTGATGATGCAAATCAACACGGCACTGCGTGCATGGGTATGGCCAGCGCAACAGGAGTTGAGGCCGATGGGAGTATCTCTAATTTTACTGGCGCTGCACCAGATGCCAAACTAATCGATGTTAGAATAGGTACCGATGTTGGGGCAGGGCCATTCGAGAATTATTTACTTGAACAAGAGTTCTATGAATCTGCAATGAATGGTATTCAATGGATTATAGATCATAAAGATGATGCTTGGCAAGGAGCACAAGAAGAAGATTATGGAATTGATATAATCTCTTTGTCGTGGGGGATAACAAGTCACGAAAATGGAGGTTCAGATGGCACAGATATGCATAGTAGAATATTAGATGAAGCAATGGAAGCCGGAATATCTGTTTCGGTAGCGGCAGGAAATGATGGCCCAGATAATGACGGTTTATCTGGGATGGGCTCATCATCATTATCAATTACAGTGGGGGCAACTGATGATCAGAATACGATTGATAGGAGCGATGATACTGTAGCAAGCTATTCTAGCAGAGGTCAAAGAAAAGATAATGGTAATGGCAACCCAATAGATGAATTAAAGCCTGAAATAAGTGCACCTGGATCAAATATAATTCAAGCGGAAGCTTGCGTTACTAGTGGAGGTTGCAATAATTTCATTGGAGGCGATGCATCACAGAATACCTACACGAGTAGAGGTAGTGGTACATCATACGCCACACCTTCTGTTTCTGGAATAATCGCATTATTAATAGAAGCTAATGAAGACCTGACTCCAATGCAAATTAAAGAAGTACTCAAACAAACATCTGAAAGAAAAGGAGAGCCAAGTGCTCCAGATATAGATCCTTACTGGAACAGAGATTTTGGATACGGTATGGTTGATGCATTTGCAGCAGTATCTCTTGCAATACACCTCAAAGAAACTAATCAGACTATGTCTATGAATCCATATATTCAAAATCATCTACTTTCTGTAAACTACGAGAATACTTCTTCTTGCTCAGATTGCGTAGAAATAATAGGACATACATGGGGTCAAATGGGGGATGTTGAAGGTATTCAATATCGTGTAGATGATGGGCCTTGGACTTTCTTTGATCCCAATCAGTTAGAAAACAATGATTCATCTTCTGAAATAGGCCCTTTAACTCCACTAATTTGGAATCTACCTATTTATCATAGCCAACTATCTGGTACTTATCATGAAATAGAAATCAGATCAACTTCAGGAGATGAGCATTCGCTCCCAGTGCTGGTTAATGTATACGTATCTCCGAACAGTATTCAAAATCAACCTTTTTCTATTATAAATCTTCTAATTGTATGTTTATTTGTTTTTGTTGCAGGTTACTCAATTATATCACAGAAGAAAAATGATACTGCTTTTAGTATCTCAAAAAAATTCCATAATGGTTTTTTTAATCCTTCTAGAGTTGATGAATCTCAGAAATTAGATTCTGATAATGCACTAGATGCACAATTAATCCATGATTGATGCCTCAATGCCATTTTGATGATTTTTATCAATTCTTCTTAAAACCTTTAGCCATCCCTCGGCAGCCCATGGCAAGGTTCTCCGACCGTGCAAACAGCATACGTCCTACGGGAGTGAGGCGTATGTTCGATATGGCTGGAGATGATACAGTACAATTTGGTCTTGGAGAACCAGATTTTCAACCTCCAGAATTAGCCATAGAGGCTTTCAACCTTGCAATGAAACAGGGTAAAAATAAGTATACTACTACCGCAGGACTACCACAATTAAGAGAAAAGATAGCTAAAGAATGGTCTCATTTATCTCCAAATTTAGATCAATCAAATGTATGCATAACAATGAGTGGGACAAATGCACTTTTGGATGTGTTCCTAGCTATAGTAAATCCAGGAGATAATGTCTTAATCCCTGAACCTTATTTTCCACTCTACCCTCAACATGCAGTAATTTGCGGTGGCGAGCCAAATTTCTACCCTTGTAATTTTGATAATGGTTTCGTACCAACAATTGCGGATTTAGAGTCAAGAATAAATGAAAAAACAGTGGCAATATTAGTTAATTTTCCCAGTAATCCTACAGGTGCAACAGTTTCTAAAAACCAACGCGACAATTTAGTTGAATTTGCCAAAAAAAATGATATATGGATAATTACAGATGAAGTTTACGATCGAATAATTTACAATGAAGAACATGTTTCATTTTTGGGTGCTGGTCATGATAAATTATTTTTAATTAATTCCTTCTCAAAAACATTTGCGATGACAGGGTGGAGAATTGGATATGTTCTTTCTCCCGATTCTGACGCTATGGTAGAAATAAATAAAATGCAATATTACGTTACTGCTTGTAGCAATGATGCAATGCAATATGCAGTATTAGAGGCCATGAATAAGGCTTCAGATTACCCGTCATTAATGTGTGCCGAATTTAAATCAAGAAGAGATTTGATTTGCAACAGGCTTAATTCAATGCCAGACGTCTCATGTCACGTTCCAGATGGAGCTTTCTACGTTTTTCCTAAGGTTCATGTTGATGGATATAATAGTGAGCAGTTAGCCATAGCTATTTTAGAAAAAGGAGGTGTACTTTGCTCCCCAGGAACTGCATTCGGAGAAGCAGGTGAAGGGCACTTGAGGTTTGCTTATACGCTTGATAAGGAAGGAATATCTAAAGGAATGGATCGACTTGAAGAAGTACTTTCTGAATTAAGAGGAGAGTAATTTGTTACATTTAATTCTTAATATTCTATATTTTTCAATAGGATTTTTAATACCTTTTTCTTTAGATTTAATTACTTATTTTAATAATAATCGAAAAAAACACATATTTCTTATATTAATTCTCTTATTTTCTGGATTATTTTTGTTCATATATGGTCCGCACATAGTCGCCTTTGGCCTATTCTTAGGTTCAGGTTGGAAATTAATAAATTTCACTTTAGATTATTTTTTGTAATTAATCATCATTAAAAAAACCAAATGGATCATCACCATTAACCTCTTTTTCGTTAGATAATTCTAGAGAATTTATATTCACATTTTTTAATTTTTCTTCTTGACCCAACATCCATTCTGGCATTTCTTTCATACCACTTAATACTGAGAAAGTGGTAAATGTGGCCATAGGCAGAACTGAAATTGCGACAATTGAGTCAAGTAAGGCCTTTTCTGGAATGACGGCTTCATCGACTACAGTTTTTATTACTATTTTTTCTAATTGCATTTCATGCCATTGCTCATAATCAATGCCCAACCAACCTAATGACAATGCTAGAAAAAATCTTGCAAATACCCAATAAAGAATCAAAGGCATCGTCCAAGATATTCTTCCAAATCTTCCTAAAATATTCCTTAATAAATATGCAAAACCAATTAATTTAGAAGAAATCAATGGATGTATCCTAATTGCTGCCCATAATGCGATAAGATAGCCTATTATTCCCAATTGAAATGCAGAGTCAGATTTAATCAAACTTTCCGGAACACCTTCCATTATTATTAGAGGAACAGCAATTAGGATTACTTGCAAAGGTATTGCCAATAATTGCAAACCACCATGAACTGTCATTATATCAAAATTTTCTTTTTTTATTTTATTATACACCAACCTACTCATTGTCCCATGTGGTGTTTTATAGGCACTCAATCTTGCTCTATCTATCAATTCAGGATCATTAATTCTCCTACTTAATCCAGCTACAGCAATCCAACCTCCATTATTTGAAACATAAAAAGGAGTATATCCGCTCATTATTAAAGCAAGTCCAAGAGAAATAACTCCATATGTTATTCCTGCTATGACAATCCAACTAATCATTTCCGTCCTGAGTCCTACACTTGCATTTTCAATATCTAAATCTATCAAATATGCAATAGAGAATAGGAAGGTTGGAACAATTGTCACTTGACATATTATTATTATCAATAAGTGAAACCGTTTTAGTAAATTCCCGCCTACACTCACACCCCCACGTCACATTCAACAGAGATAAGGTCTTCATTTGTTGCCCATCTAAGAGATATCATTTTAACACATTTTTTAAAATTCCAAATTTTATAGTCACTAAACTTCCACCCCATACTTTCATAGATAAAAGTTCATCCCAAATACTTGTACATGCGTAGTCTCTATTCTTATGCCATCGTTATCACCTTTCTTTTGGTTAGTGCTTATCCAGTGTTAACATCTACGAATTTTAATGACCCTGATTATTTTGAGGTAAGTCCTAGATCTGATGCTGTAGATTTTAAAGCTCTCGACATCGAATTAGGAAATTCTTCCGGAACTCCAATGCAATGGATACAGCCTAATTCCACAGTCCAAGAATATTTGATTAAAGGTACTCCGATACAAATAAATGTGACATTCATTCAATTAGGTTTCCAACCTACTCAAGTAACTGCAAATGCCACTCTTCAAATTTGGCATCCCATAGGCTTCATGATAAAAGAGTGGAGTTTCAATGTTACTCTATCGAGCTCACAATCTGAAAGATTATCCTTTGTTTGGACGCCTGATACTGCTCATAGTACTTTAACTCAAGATGGTTTATTGAGTGGAGGAATGGTCATAGTTGGGGCTGTTGATGCTGGTTTGCAAGATGGAAATAATGGTAATGATAGGGTAGAGCGAGAAGTCCCTGTTGCAGCATGGTCCGACGATATGGAAAATGGCAATTGTGGCGATGAAGGAAACGAAGGGAAATATTGTACCAACATGCCGCAAGGTTATGGAAGGCCAACATGGTTTGGAGCAGGCTATGAGCAAAATGGGCTAACCTTGGATGGAGATTTTCCTACTGGAACTTGGAGAATGGAAAATAATAACAGTGCAAATGGAGATTGGCACTGGAAAGTTTCAGGAGATGACAGCGATAGATATGCATCAAATAGATACGACAGGCTACATTGGGCTTGGGTGACAACCAGTAATCAGGATGGTTGCTCCGATGGCATTTGGGGAGACGGCTATGAACATGGTTTGGGACAAGGTAGTTTCACTTCGGCTATGTCTTCACTTTATTCTCAATATATTTGTAAGGTCAAAATAAAAAGTCCAAATTTTTATTCAATGCAAATTGTAACTAAAGCTTGGGGACAAATGGACAATGGCGATTCTATATTATTAGAAACTGATTCTGGATATGAAACCCATTATTATAATTACACCGAACAAAATCTTTCTACTAATGAAGGCGAATGGTCGAGGCTAATATGGAATGTATCAGATTTACATCAGAGCGATGGTTTTACTCTTTCTCTTTTGTTCCTATCAGATGGGTCTGACGCTAACGAAGGGATTCACCTTGACTCTTTCTTAATTTTTGGAATTGAGAGATATCCAGAATATACACTAGACGCACAATGTAATGATCCCTTGCCCAATTCCTACATCGTTTTAGCAGCTGATCCTAATCCTCCCTCACTTCATTGTAGGATAATGAACAAAGGATATATTGATATCACGCTGAGATATTTCACCGTTCTATCAAATCAGTCTTGGATGTATAAATATCCATTGAGAATAGATTCCAATAATCTAGTAGATCATGATAATTATGTGGTTAGTAAGGTCATCAAAGCAAGAACTGTTACAGATGTTTGGTTTAATCTATCTATACCTGATGGAACTTTGGTCCAGGAAATAGATTGGATAGTTGATATAAATGATGGAATTCAAAATAATTCAAAATTTGCACTAGTCATACCTGTTAAAGTTGAACCTACATATTCAATCACTTTATCTCCAGATAAATTATCTAACCCTGCGGCAACACTTTTGCCCGGCGATAAAGCAAACATAACAATGAACATGAAGAATAATGGTAATCAAATTGCAACATGGAATTTGGGAGGTTCTTTTGATACAAATGAATGGTCTTCAGAATACATAAAATGGTATGATGCTTCCACAGGTCAATTAATATCATTGCTTAACTCTTCAATAAATGAAGAATTTGTTCTAAATGCAGAAATTACTGTTCCTGAAGGACTAGCACCAGGAATTTACACCCTAACATTAGTTGCAAATGGTAGATCTCCTGCCATATTCCAGGCAGAAACCGTTCTCTACATTGAAGTCCCAGTATATCATGACTTAGTCGTGGCGCCAATTAAAAGTGAGTTGTTTGCTCCTGCCAATGGTTTTGGAAAAGTTGTAGAGATATTCTTAATCAATAATGGGAATACTGAAGAATCATTTGATATTTCTGTATCGACTGATTATTGGCAATTATTACCGGCTACTAGTACAGAGTTGACATCTGGAATACCTCCAAATGGTGGAGATACCACAATCTCACTACTTTTGCCTATGAATAAAGGAGTTGAAAACGGAACATATGAAGTTAAAGTAACTGCAACTAGTAAGATCGATCCCGCTTATTCATTTAGTGCAAACATCTATGTTACTGTTCCAGTCACTTATCTTGTTGAAATTCCTGATTTAGATATGACGGAAGAGATATTCGGTGCGGGTAGCGATGATAGAACCCTTCGTTGGGAAATTTGGAATAGAGGAAATACTGTTGATGCCTTTGATATATCATTTTCTCATGTTTCTGATGTCTTCACTTCAACTTCTTTGCAAAATAATGGTAGAACTCCATATATTCAAGCAGGTACATCTTATAATTTATCTGTAAGTTATTCATTTGGTGCAGACGCTGAAGGCTCTAGAAAAATAACTTTAGAAGCTACAAGCGTTGAATCTTCTAGAAATGATGTATCAGTAATGGGCAGTGGAGAGGCTCTTTTCAATGTTGGGACAGTAGGGTGGCTACGTACCGCACCTCCCTCACAGTTTTCCGATGCTATGGAAATTTCTGAAGCAGGAGACTATTATTCTCTTTCTTTTATTATCGAAAGTACGCATCCTACTGAAGATCAACAAGTAAGAACTGAGGTTGAACTTGAGAACCAATACACAATATACAGGGCTTGGTTGGATGAAGAAGATATCAATTTCGTCCTTAAAGCAAAAGAGGAAAGAGAAGTAACAATATATCTCGACGTAAGGTCTGAAGATCTTGAGAATCTTTTAATGAATCAAGTAGACTTCGATGTTTCATTGGTAGTTAGCAGTGAATTAGATGTATCTACTAGAACTGTATCTATTAATTTAATTAAACCTGAACCAGTGGAAACTGGGCCAGATGCAGAAAATATTGCTTGGATTACTGGCAATGTTTTAGTAATGATTCTTGGATTTGTAGCATTTATTGGAATATCTTCAATTTCACTGCGTATTATTAGAAAAGCCAATGCACCATTGGAAGAAATATCTACCTTGGATGGGTATAACATGACTATAGATGGATGGGATGGACAAAAAACTACTCCTAATTTAGAACTACCTTCTTCGGATCAAGTTGCTAATTCAATGTTTGGTGGTTCTGAGGAAATATTCCAACAACCTCCACCAACTACTTCTGAAATACCAAATTCGCCCCCTCTCCCAGAAAATGGATTACCTGAAGGTTGGACTATGGAACAGTGGGTTCATTATGGCCAAGAATGGTTGGATGAAAATACAAATGAATAATTTTCAAAATAATATATTGTGCGAGGACTTATGACTAACAATACAGTGGCAGATGTAATAATATAACGGAAGTGCTTCAAGTGTATAACGGACAACAACCAATTTTTATCATGAAAGAAGGAACGCAAAGGACTAGTGGCCGTACTGCCCAGAGTAACAACATAGCCGCTGCAAAGGCCGTAGCAGACGCAGTACGTTCTACTCTCGGTCCAAAAGGAATGGATAAGATGCTGGTTGACAGTATGGGTGATGTAGTAATCACAAATGATGGCGCTACTATTCTAAAAGAAATGGACATAGAACATCCAGCAGCAAAAATGATCATAGAGATTGCAAAAACTCAGGAACAACATTGTTATGATGGAACTACAAGTGCCGTAGTAATAGCAGGAGAGTTGTTGAAAAGAAGCGAAGATCTTGTTGAGCAAAATGTTCATCCAACAGTAATTTGTGAAGGCTTTAGGTTGGCATCCGACAAAGCCGCGGAATTAATAGAGAATCACGCTATTGAAGTATCGCCCAAAACATTAGAAGAAGTAGCAAAAACAGCATTAACAGGAAAAAGTGCGGGCGCTGTCAAAGAATTCTTGGCAGATATTAGTGTACGTGCAGTTTTAGCTGTTGCACAAGAGGTTGACGATTTGACTATCGTTGATTTAGATGATGTTAAGGTTGAAAAGAAACAAGGCGGTTCGATAAGAGATAGTTCTCTTATAGATGGTATTATCTTAGATAAAGAAAGAGTTCATTCTGGTATGCCTAGGATAGTATCGGAAGCTAAAATCGCCTTAATCAATTCTGCTATAGAAGTAAAGAAGACAGAAGTTGATGCAAAAATACAGATTACAGATCCTAATATGTTATCCAAATTCATGGCCGAGGAAGAAAATTATCTTAAATCGCTAGTAGATAAAATATCTTCAGTTGGTGCAAATGTAATTATTTGTCAAAAAGGAATAGACGATTTAGCACAGCATCATATGGCCAAGTCCGGTATTTTCGCTGTAAGAAGGGCCAAAAAGAGTGATATGGAAGCATTATCAAAGGCTACTGGAGGAAATATAATCACTAATGTAGATGATTTATCCGTTAATGATTTAGGGCTTGCTGCAAAGGTAGAAGAAAAGAAAATAGGAGATTCTGATATGGTTTTCATTACAGGATGCCCTGAAGCAAAGAGCGTTTCAGTCTTACTCAGAGGAGGTACTGAACACGTGGTAGATGAAATCCGAAGGGCTTTCGATGACTCTATTGGAGTTGTTGCAGTTGCACACGAAGATGGTGCTGTATTGACAGGAGGCGGTTCTGTTTTAGCAGCAATAAGCAGAGATTTACGATCTTACGCCGAAGGTATTGGGGGAAGGGAACAGATGGCTATTGAAGCATTTTCTGGAGCACTTGAAGTAATACCACGCACTCTTGCTGAGAATGCTGGCTTAGATCCTGTTAATACTATCATAGACCTGCGAAAAGCACATTCTGAGGGTAAATCTACTTTCGGAGTTAATGTATATGAAGGAGGTGTTGCAGATATGGATAAAGCAATGGTTTTTGAACCTAGCAGAGTAGTTGAACAGGCGATACAAAGCGCCTCCGAAACCGCTGTTATGATTCTTAGAATTGATGATGTTATTTCTAGTCGAAGTTCTGGTCCGTTGGAAGGCGGCGAATTTGATGGAATGGGTATGTGATTTACCCTACTTTTTACATTACATTTGAAATTTAAAAAACGAGACTTATAATAATCGACTACTAGTGGAAAGGGTTGTACAACTATCAGGTGTTACGATGTCCGACTCTTTACCGCTTCTAATTTTGTATGGATCACAATCCGGGAACTCTGAAGAGATAGCAGTTCAAGCCGGTAAAGAAGCCGCTTCACATGGTTTGACTGCAACTGTAAAAGGAATGGATGAAACCTCAGTTACGGAAATTTCTACCAGTAACAGAGTTCTGATTTGCTGCAGTACTTGGGGAGATGGAGAACAACCAGATAATGCTGAAGAATTATGGGAAGCAGTTAATGCCGATGCTGATCTTTCTTTGGAAGGAGTAAGTTATTCCGTCTTAGCATTGGGCGATACTTCATACGATTTATTTTGTGAATCAGGGAAAGAATGGGATAATTTCTTCGAATCCAGAGGGGCAACAAGAATCTATCAACGCGTCGACTGTGATGTTGATTATGAAGAGCCAGCAAAAATTTGGATCGATTCTACTTTACCACTTATGGCTGCGGTCGAAAGTAGTTTAGTTGAAATAATTGCTACCGATGCCTCTCTAGAGTCTGAGCCAAAACTTGATGAGGTACCGAGTAGTTCTAATGAAGAAATTGCGGACAATAATTCTGATATGGCATTAGATTCTTTCCTAGAGGCTGGAGATCGAAGTCTTACCGTATTATTTGGGTCTCAGTCTGGAAACTCAGAAGAATTAGCATCAAAAATTGTCAAAGAATCCTCTAAATACGGACTCTCGGGGACAGTTTATGATATGGATGGTTTTGATTTCAACTCTCTTTCGAACCATAAAAGAGTGTTAATAGTATGTTCAACATGGGGAGAAGGAGAAATGCCAGATAACGCCGAAGAGCTCTGGAAAAAGGCTAATTCGGAGAACAACCCTATTCTGAAAGGAGTAAATTTTTCTGTTCTTTCATTGGGAGATTCTAGTTATGAATTATTTTGTCAATCAGGAAAAGATTGGGATCGCCGATTTGAAGAGTTAGGAGGTAATAGACTTGTGACAAGAGTTGATTGCGATGTAGATTATGACTCATTAGCGACTCAATGGACTATAGAGTCATTAATCCATATGTCTGCCGTAGATGGAACTGGTAGTTTCCAAGAAGATAAATTAGATTTAATACGTAATTATGTTGATGGCTCTGATGCAGTGGGGGCAACCGGGGATGACGGTTTCAATATTCCTTCATTAATTTCAGATTATCTACAAACAGAAATTTCAATTTTCAGATATGATCCTGAAACTAAGTCTAGAGGTAAAGACACATGGCTTTGCTCTTTACCAGGACATATGTCTATATTGGAAATTCTAAGAACTATAAAATCTTCACATGATGGAAGATTGACATTTAGAGATGGACATTGTGAAGACCCAAATACCGCTATTTCAATAAATGGAAGATTAGTTCTACCAGGTACATTACGATTAGACACACTCCCATTAAACGATGATGGGACTATACGTTTGCGACTTGCTCCTTTACCTTGTTTTGATGTAGTTAGAGATTTACTTGTAGATACTTGGAATCTAGAAAGAAAGCGTGAGTCCAGTAAACCGTGGATGGTTGCTGCTACTAGAGAAGGAAAAGATACCTCTCAAGGGCCAATTGGTATTATGACAAAATCTACAGCATTACATTTGCATTCAATTAAGAATTTCTCAAGTTTTCCTCTTTTACATGCATGCTCTGATGCCACTCCCTTCTCAGAAAATTATATTGGACCATCTTTGATTGTTAGTGCTTGGGCTAGAAGAAATGACCCTCGTACTTCAATAAATAAAAAATCAGAAATTGATACTTATTTATCCTCTTCGTCCGGTATCAAGGCTGAAACGGATTTATCTCCGATAAGACGCCAAAGTGCTATTTTTGATTCTATCTCAAACGCTTTACTAGACGCAAAGACTTCTTCACTGAATAGAGATTCGTTCAATGGAAGGCATGGAAAGCATGTGTGGTGGTATACTTGGTCAGTTAAAAGTAGTGGTAAAGTAAATGATACAGTTATTTTTAGACAAGTGTTAGGTCCTTTGGGATTACTTAGTAATTTATTTTCTGGAGTCACTGCTAGAATGTTACTTGGTTTTACAAGAACAGGTGGGAACATGGTAAATGACGGATTAGGAATGGTATTGCCTCCGGCAGGAATAGGAAAAATGCCTAGACAATTCAATAAATCTGTAGGTAATCATCATGAAGTGGTAGCAATATTTAATGAATTGGATGGTAGATTTTAGTGCCCTTAAAGTATGCATATCATCCAGGTAATGTCTCACATAGCAGTGCACCAGAAGTTAGTGATACTATTTTTCCAATAGCCAGATCTTTGAATATTGAATTAGTATCATTAGATGGCGCAACTAGTTGTGGAGCAGGAATAATACGTCAGGCAAACAAAAGACTACAGTTAACTTTGAATGCACGTACATTTGCTATGGCAGAGAATCTTGGATTAGATATAATCACTCCTTGCGCTACTACATCTGGAAACTTAAATGAAGATTTACAAACTCTGAAAGACAATCCAATTTTACTTGCAGAAGTAAATACGATATTGAATAAGACTTGTGGTTTACAATTCAATTGCTCCATAAAAGTTCATCACTTACTTCATGTCTTAGTTGATGAAGTGGGTCTAGAAAAAGTATCATCGATGGTAAAAAATCCTATAAATTTCAATATTGCAGGTTATTATGGGCCTAATATGCAACAATTAGGTATGTGTGGAGGAGATAATCCTTATGATCCATCATATCTTGAAAGATTAATCACATCAGTAGGAGGTAACCCTGTTGATTGGGATAGTCGAACTCAAAGTGTCGGAGCTCCCGGTTTACTCTCTGAAGAACCTACGGTATTGAAGCAATCTGCAAATGTGATTATGGATGCTAAAGATGAAGGGGCAGAAATTATTGTCAGTGCCTGTAATCTTTCTCATACAGTACTTGATGTCTATCAAGGCAAGGCATCCAGACAAGTTAATTATCCAATTAATATGCCCATAATCCACATGACGGAAATGCTAGATTTTGCCTTTGGACATCATAATACCAGACTTGCTCAGTTAAAGACTAGGATTGCAGTAATTGGTAATTAATTTAATCGAACTCGTCTAAACCTCTTTGGCCCACAGAACGAAATTTTTCTAACTTAATTCTATTAATTGTCTCTTTTTCCATTTTCACTTTACTTTCGTCAAATTCAACTACCGTAGGGCCGTGTGAATCTTTTTCTCTCTGGAGAAATTCTGATGCAGTTATTATCTTACCTTCACTTTTGATTTTAAAATTATTTAATTTATTATCGCCAATATGATTTGATAAAGACAATCTCCTCTTGACTCTCTGAACAGCTTTGTGCATATTCCTTTCCCTCTTTAATGCTGCAGATCTAGCATTCTCGTCTCTTGTCCCTTCAGCAATCAATACGACAATCTCTCCTTCTCTCTGTCTTCCAGTCCTACCTCTTCTTTGTATAGTTCTTGTTTCACTAGAAACTGGTTCATAAAATATCACCAAATCTGCTGTTGGAATATCTAATCCTTCTTCTCCTACTGAGGTAGAAATAAGAACATTCGCAGTACCGTTCCTAAATTCTTCCAATCTTTTTATCTGCTCTTTGGGTTTCAAACCTTCGCCACTAGATCTATTGGTCTGACCTATGAATTGTATGGCTCGAGCATCTTTTAAATCTCTCATTGCTTCATCCAATACAGTAATGGTATCTCTAAAACTTGCAAAAATTATTATTTTACTATCTAGATTTCTTCTCAATCTCTCTCTAACCAACCGTCTTACTGCACCCACTTTTGAGTGAATCTCATTCTTCTTCTTAATTTCTACCAGAAGCTTTTGAATCCTATTGTCTCGCATGAAATTTCTGACAGATTTATTACTATTCTCTTTTTCTAACCTATTTAGAAATTCTCTTGAAGCAGCGGTTCCTTGACAAAGCATATGATTGATTAGATGGTGCAATCTCATTGCGATACCAATCTGGGATATTGAAGAATATGCACTTTTTTTACCTTTGTTGATGGCCCTTTTAGCTCTATCCATTGCGTTTGACAGTCCTATGTGATTAATTTCTCCGGGCATTATGTATATCCCTAACCTTCGTTCTCGATCCACAATTCCTTTTTGCCATAGTATCAATGGATTAGTAAGTACTAGTATTTCTTCAGGAACATTGACTTTTATTTCTTGAACTTCTAAATTTGATAAATATCCAGATATCATTGGATCTTCAGGAGTCCTAAGATGTATTCTTTCTAAATTTAGATTTTTACATATTTCTTCAACCTGCGAAATATTTGATCCTGGACTTGCGGTCATGCCAAGTATCAATGGATTTAGAGATTTTGAATTATATAATCTTCCAACCTGAGCCATTGCATGCTCTCCTGTGCAATGATGGGCTTCATCTAAAATTACTAATGAATATTCTTCAATCCTAAGAATCTCATTAATTATATCATTCTTTACTACTTGAGGAGTAGCTACAACTATTCTAGAAGATAACCACATCTCCTCCCTTTTGTTTACCATATTCTGTCCTGTTATTGATACAGGCTTGATTTTTTCCAAAGCTAGAGTTTTATTTATCCCTTTTAAGTGCTGATTTACTAGTGCAACAGTAGGGGCTATTAGTAGAATCTTTCCTTCTTTCTCAATCAATTTTTCTGCAATTAGCATCCATGCTACCGCAGTCTTTCCTGCGGCAGTAGGTAAAATTAACAACATTGACCCAGCCAACGATTCATTAACAGCATCTAATTGATAAGCACGAGCTTCAACTGCATCTGATACCAAGTTAACATGCTGTATCGTGGAGTACATGAGTTGCCATGTTAAGAGACATAGTTCAAAATATTTGCACTTGTAAAATGTTAAAATCATCACATCAGTATAATGTTTAACCCCCGATTTATTCAAATAGGGTATGTTAGTCGGAAGGCCGCTCACAACGTGAGATACCAGACACCATGGGCTCTGTAAAACATCCCAATTGTCAGTTTTACGCTCGTAAAACTGGGAAAAGTGTCACGGTGTCTCCTTTACGTATTGAGCCCATTTGCCTCCTTGTGAGATAAATTGGTAAAAAAAGGAGAAATGCATTATGGCAGATAAGAGTAAACCTCGCAGAGGAAGTATGGGCTATAGCCCTAGGAAACGTGCTGTCAGGCAATTTCCTCGTATATCTTCATGGCCAAATTCTGAATCATCCGAAATTAAGGTTCAAGGTTTCGCTGGTTGGAAAGCTGGTATGACTCATATCTTGATGAGAGATAATAATCCTAACTCAACGTCTTCCGGACAAGAAATAAGGAAAGCAGTGACCGTAGTAGAAACTCCTCCAATGAAAGTTCTCGCGGTACGTGGTTATCGAAATACTCCTTATGGTATGCAAACAGCTGGAGAAGTTTGGTCAAATACTTCTGAATCGGGGCCTGATGGATTAATGCCAAGATTAGCAAATGATACTCGTGGAAGGAGAGATATTGATGAAGGAAGAAAACCAGCAAAAAGAGCTGGTCGTATCCCTTTAAGAAATACTGATAATTTAGAACAATCCTTTAATGCATTAAAAGATGGATCTAGTAATCTCTGTGAAATTAGACTAATCGTTGCTACTCAACCAGCATTAGTTAAGAGTATTCCAAGCAAAACTCCTGAAATTATGGAAGTTGGCCTTGTTGGGGGAGATATTAATGATAAATTAGATTGGGCAAAAGAAAGGCTTGGAGGTTTTATCAGTGTTGAAGATGTTTTCGAGGTAGGAAAAGCAATTGACGTCGTGGGAGTTACAAAAGGCAAAGGTTGGCAGGGTTCAATCAAAAGATGGGGGATAAAACTTCTCAGTCATAAAAATAGTAAGCGCCGAAGACAAGGTGGAAACATGGGAGATTTCGGTACAGCTTATGTACGAAAAACAATTAGACAAGCTGGTCAAGTAGGATATCATAAAAGAACAGAATTGAATAAGAGAATTCTTAGGATTTCGAACCCCGAAGAATCAGAGATTACACCAGCTGGAGGATTTTTACATTATGGAGAAGTAAATAATTCATATGTGATATTTCAAGGCAGTTTACCCGGCCCGGCAAAAAGAATGCTAAGATTCAGAGACTCCATACGTCCAAAACCAGATCAACCTGAGATAGAGATTACATATCTCAGTACTTCGAGTAAACAAGGTGTGTGATTATTATGAAGATAAAAGCATACAATTTGGTTAACTCTGTAATCCAAGAAGAACTAGACGCAGGATTATTGGCCGAATCATACGAAGTATCAGTGAAAGATGGTAAGAATATCACTCTTCCTGAAGTTTTCAATACAGAAATTCGACATGATTTAGTAAAATCTGCAGTCCATGCTTCTAGAGCAAATAGAAGGCAACCATATGGCCATCGTGAACATGATGGAAAGAGATCACCACAACCGGGAATGAAACATTCTGTAGAATGGTGGGGCAAAGGGAGAGGTGTTTCACGCATAATGAGGAAAACCGGTCAAAGGACTGCGGCTCAAAATCCACATACAAGAGGAGGACGAAGAGCTCATGGACCAATGGTAGCGAAAAACTGGTCTCAAAAGTTAAATTCTAAACAAAAAATTATGGCTAGAAATTCTGCAATCAGTGCTTCTGTAGATAAATCAATTGTTTCTGCTAGAGGGCATAAATTTAGTGATGAAGTCAGATTTCCCATAATTATAGGAGACTACATGGAATCACGAAATGGTACAGATGAGAAGTATGATTTGGAAAGTATACCTTTGCAATATTCAACTCGAAAATTCGTAGCTATGATGGAAGGTTTAGGCTTAGGAGACGACCTTATCCGTGCAAAAGAAGGACGTAAAATTAGGGCTGGTAAGGCTACAATGCGAGGACGTAAATATAGGACTCCAAAGAGCATACTACTGGTTGTTTCAAAGAAAGAAGGACTGCATAAAGCAGCCAAAAATGTCCCAGGAGTGGATGTAATAGCAACTAAAGATTTATCCGCTGAAGATTTGGCTCCTGGTGGGGACATTGGAAGACTGACAGTTTGGACTAAGTCCGCGATAGAGGAGTTGGAGTGATTTTAATGGTTGATCCGTACAGTATAATATTGATGCCATGGATTACTGAGAAAACTCTGGAGGCACGCAGAGTAGCAGATTTTGACGGATCATATAAAGAAAATAATAATCGAATAGAGTTTATTGTAAGGCGTGAAGCCACAAAACCACAAATACGTGAAGCAGTTGAAAAACTTCTTGATGTTAAGGTATCTAAGGTAAATACAAAAATAACTCGTTCAGGAAAACATGCCAGTATACGTTTAGCAGAAGGCTATGATGCAGAAGAGGCTGCGCTCAAATTAGGAGCATTTTAGTGAGGTGATATTATGGGTAAAAGAACACGTTCACAACGTCAGGGTTCAAGTCCAAAGAATAGAGTAAGTTCTCACCGTTTCCCTGCAAATAACAAACTTCCTCGCAAATTTGATGAAGTCGGCGAAATTGTAGATTTAATCCATAGTCCAGCACATACGGCACCTCTTGCAAAAATCAAGTTCGAAGATGGCACTGTAAGTCATTTTGCCGCTCCAGAAGGAGTTTCAGTTGGACAAAATGTCGCTTTTGGTGAAAACGTATCATTAAGACCAGGAAATGTAACAACCTTGGATAGAATACCTGAAGGGACACCTGTTTGTAATGTAGAATCAAGACCAGGGGATGGTGGGAAATTTGCTAGGTCTGGTGGCAATTCGGCTATCCTAGAGACTCGTATGGATGATACTGTAAGGGTTCGTCTTCCAAGTGGGAGACTGAAGGAATTACCTTCTAAATGCCGTGCTACTATTGGAGTGTTGGGAGGCCATGGAAGGACTGACAAACCATTGATGAAAGCAGGCGCAGCTCACCACAGAGCCAAAGCAAGAGGGAAATTATATCCATCAGTCAGTGGAGTTGCCATGAATCCAGTTGATCATCCTCATGGTGGAGGTAATCACCAGGCAGTTCATGGCCCTAACTCTGTTAGCCGCAACGCACCTCCAGGACAAAAAGTGGGTAATATAGCACCTAGCAGGACAGGTAGAGGAAGAAGAAAGGAGTAGATTATAGATGGCACGTAAATCCAGGAAAATGTTCCGTTCACCGAAACTTGCAAGGCGTCAAGCAAGAAAAAGAAGATCAAAGATTAGCGAACGTAGGAAAAAAGAATTCCTGTGGAGAGGTTATACACTTGAGGAATTATTGAATCTTCCATTATATCCTCCTATTAATAGTCCAGATTCTGACAGTATCGCAACTCTTATGCCTTCTCGTGCTAAGCGTTCTTTAGCCAGAGGACTCAGCCCAGAATGTGAAAAACTTCTATTAAAGATAAGAGAAAATAAAGCTCAAAAAACTATTAGAACACATTGCAGAGGTATGTATGTATTGCCAGAGATGGTTGGAACTACTATTGGAATACATAATGGCCATATGTTTGTCAATGTGGAAATAATACCTGAGATGATTGGGCATGCATTAGGAGAATTTGCAAGGACAAGAAATTCAGTTACACACACAGGGCCGGGTGTAGGTGCTACCCGTTCATCACAGCACGTTTCGTTAAAGTGAGGTTAATTGTATGAGTAGAGAAGTAGGTAAACCCCAGTCAGGATATACTCAACTTTTAGATGGGTCATATTTAGCAACTGCAAGAGCAGTTAATATCAATTGCCACCATAAACACTGTTATCACATAGCCAAAGCACTAAGGGGAATGAACGCATCCAATGCACTACTTTATTTGGACGATGTGATTAACAAGAAAAAAGCTATTCCATATACCCGCCGTTCAAGAAAAGGACGAGGCGGAAATACCATGGCTGGCCATAGAAAGGGTAAGCTAGGACCAGGTAAATACCCTAACAAAGCTTCAAAAGAATTTTCTAAATTAATATCAAGTGCAATGGACAATGCTCGCCAAAGATATGATACTATAGATCCGGATGACATGATAATAACTCACATTGCTGCACATAGAGGCCAAGTTGCTACCAATTGGCGTCCTAGGGCGCAAGGAAGAGCAACGCCAAGTAATCATTATCAAGTAAATCTAGAAATATTCCTAGAATACTTTGGCGATGAAGAAGAAGAGGATGAATTCTGAGGTGAAATTTATGGGACAAAATACGATTAGGGCATTACTCAATAGAAACGTTGAACGCCAATTAGTACGTGAATATCTTCTAAAAGAAACAGAAAAAGCTGGTTTTGGTGGTTTAACATTCAATCGTACTCCAGAAGGGACAAAAGTTACTCTAAAAGCTGAGCAAGTTGGTAGGGTAATTGGCCGTAGAGGAAAAGTAATTCATGAATTACAAAGAAGACTCCAAGAAGATTTCAATCTTCACGAGCCTCAATTAGAGGTTGATGAAATAGAAGAATCAAGATTAAATGCCCAAGTCATGGCTAGCAGACTAGCCAGTTCTCTAGAAAGAGGTTGGTTTTTCCGTCGAGCAGGGCATAGTACTGCTCAGAATATTATGGATGCTGGAGCAAGGGGGTGCTTAGTAATACTCAGTGGTAAAATCACTGGAGCAAGACATAGAGTTGAGAAATTTCAACAAGGACATATCAAATTCTGCGGTGAAACAGCTTTAGAGTTCATGGATACTGGATTTTCAACAGCAGTAAAGAAACTTGGAACAATAGGTTGTACTGTTAAGATAATGAGAAAGGGAATCAAACTCCCACATGAGGTTACATTGCTAGAACGCCATGAGGCCGGTTTACCCGCTCTAGAACAAGTCGCAATGATAAAAGAAAAAGATTCAGATTTACCAGAAAATAATGATTTAAAGGAGGAAGAGTGAAGATGTCACATGTAAAATCTAGAGATATAGATTCTATGAACATGGAACAACGGGAACGCCGCCTTGTTGAACTCAAAGAAGAATTGTTACAATTACGCTCTCAGCAAGCACTTGGAGGATCTTCAGCAGATTCAGGTGCATACAAACAAACTCGTAGGTCTATAGCCCGCCTAATAACAAAAATGAATCAAGGGCAAAAGGAGTAGAAATAAATGGCAGGTATATGTAATCTATGTGGATTGCCCGATGAATTATGTATATGTCAAGAAATAGCAAAAGAACAACAGAAAGCAATAATATCAGTAGTTAAGAGGAGGTATGGAAAAATGGTTACTATGATAGAGGGAATAGATGATACCGCTATCGATATAAATCAACTCGCTAAGATATTAAAGAGTGCTTGTGCAAGTGGCGGAACAGTCAAAGACCGTACAATTGAATTGCAAGGAGATCACAAAAAAAGAGCCTCTAAAGTTCTTGAGAATAATGGTTACAGGGTGGAGGTACGTTAAATGATGAATGTTATTAATATGCCTTGGATTTCTCGTACTTTACACATAACTAATTCATCAGACCCAACTCTAGAGGGAGTAAGTGGATTAATATTGAATGAGACAAAGAAGACAATATTGATAGAATCTAAAGGAAAAGATTTGTTATTGGCTAAAAATATAATTCATTTTACTCTTGATGATAGTGGTGATGAGATCGATGGTAAATTAGTATCTCAACGTCCTGAGGATAGAATTAATAAGAAATATAGGAGGAATTGATATGCCAGAAATTAGAGATATTGGAGTAGATGTAAAACCTCCTAAAGGAGAATGGGATGGAAATATGAATTGCCCATTCTATGGAAATTTAAGAGTAAGGGGGCAAATAATTGAAGGAATAGTTTCTACTTCCTCTATGACCGATGCAATTGTTGTTGAGAGGAGGATGGAGAGATACATGAAAAAGTATGAGCGTTATGAAAAACGCACACGTCGTTATTCGGCTCATCTTCCTTCATGTATCGGAGATTTGAATCCTGGCGACAAAGTTCGTATAATGGAGTGCAGACCATTATCAAAAACTATCAAATTCTGCGTTATTGAGTCGGAGGAGAGTAAATGAAAGGAATAGCAGGAAAAGTAACTGCTGGTTTGCCAACACAAGCTAAGTTAGATTGTGCAGATAATACTGGAGCCAAAATCGTTCAAGTAATCAATGTTCCAAAAAAGGGTGGCGTAGCAAGAAGATATCCTGCTGCAGGTGTTGGCGATATGATACGTGTTACCGTTCGCAGAGGAACTCCCGAGACACGAAGGCAAATATTTACAGCAGTTATTATTAGACAGACAAGGCCATTTAGAAGAGTTGATGGTACATGGGTGCGCTTTGAAGATAATGCATGCGTACTAACTAACGAAAGAGGCGATATCCAAGGTTCAGATATCAAAGGACCTGTCAGTCGCGAAGCAGCTGAAAGATGGCCAAGAATAGCCGCAACTGCGAAGCAAATTGTATGAGGTGTAAATATATGGTAAGTAAAAAACCCGGAAAACAACGCCAAGAGCAGAGGAAATCTCCACTCCACATAAAGCGGAAAAGAATGAGGGCTAGATTAGTTTCAGATGATCCAGATCTCATATATGTCCGTACCGTTACGGTCCGTGTAGGCGATGAAGTAGAAGTTTTAAGAGGAGATTTCAGTCACCCAAATAGCGTAAAAAGTGAATCAAGAGGTAAAAGACTTGGACAAGCTAGAGGCAGAGCAGGTGTCAAGTCTAAAATAGTAGGAATAGATTCGAAAAATGATCGCGTTTTCATCGAAGGACTCACACAAAATACCGCAGATGGTAAAGAAGAAGCAGTTCCAATACGCCCTTCTAATATAATAGTCACAAAGTTGTATGAAGGTGACCCATTAAGAATCAAAAGAATCACAGAAAGATCATCTCCAGGAGGTTCAGTAGAATGAGTAGTAGTCATATAAAGAGACTAATGATGCCCAGAAGTTGGCCTTTGCCAAGAAAAACAAGTGTATGGGTGCAAAAACCAAATCCCTGCGGTCATAGTTTAGAAAACTGCATGCCTATGACTCTTATTCTTCGTGATATCATGGGTCTTGCCCATACAAAAAGAGAAGCAAAAAGAATATTGCATTCACGGAAAATTATGGTCGATGGTAAAATAGAAACAGATCCTGGTAGAGGAGTAGGATTGATGGATGTTTTAACCATAGGGGATGATAATTATCGATGTATTTTAGATACAAATGGTAAACTCCGATATAGGCCAATAACTAAAAAATCTGCGGATTCAAAAATATGTAGAATAACAGGTAAGTCTACCATAAAAGGAGGAATAACTCAATTACATCTACATGATGGTCGCAACATATTATTGGAATCTGATTCTGTCTACAAGACTGGAGACTCAATAGTAATTTCTCTTCCGGATCAGAAAATCAAAAGCCACCTACCAATCAAAGAAGGTGCTTTGGCATATCTCACTGGCGGAAGTCACATCGGAGAAACAGCCCAAGTTCGTGAAACAATTGTAAAACGTTCTTCTAAAGCAAATGAGACAATTTTTGACGATTTTGGCACAGTTTCTGAATATGTTTTCGTCATAGGGAAAGAAAAAGATCTACCACTGGAGGATGAAAAATGAGTCAATCTACAAACCCAATGCAACAGCCTCGTGCAACAAAGGTTACTGTAAATATAGGCGTGGGAGAGGCCGGACAAAGGTTACAACTGGCCGAACAAGTTTTAGAAATCCTTACTGGACTTAAACCTGTCAGGACTCTTTCCACTCAAACCAATAGAGATTTAGGTACACGTGAAGGGGCGCCTATTGGTTGTAAGGTAACTATAAGAGGTGAACAAAAAATAGACTCATTTTTGAAAGATGCTTTTTGGGTCAGAGAAAATACTCTACCATCATACAACTTTGATAATCAAGGTAATTTATCATTTGGAATATCTGATTATACTGACTTTCCTAATCAAAAATATGACCCAGAAATAGGTATTTTTGGAATGGACATAAATGTACTATTGGAAAGGCCCGGGCATCGTATTAAACATCGACGCAGGCGTAGTTCAAAGGTTTCAACTAAACATCGTGTTTATCGTGAGGAATCGAAATTATGGTTTCAAGAACGTTTTGGGATAAATATAGTGGAGGAGTGATTGTTATGGCAAGAGATCACGGAGAAGAAATAGGTAGGACGATTGGCTGCCGTAGATGTGGCCGTAGAAGGGGCCTGATACGAAGACATGGACTACATCTATGCCGACAATGTTTCCGAGATGTAGCTACAGATATAGGATTCAAGAAATATTCATGAGGTGATAAAAAGATGCAATTTGACCCCCTAAGTGACGCTTTTACACGTATATATAATGCTGAGCAAGCAGGACACTATGAAGTGTCTGTTAAACCAGCAAGTAAACTTCTAGGTAGCATGCTATCTATTATGCAAACATCTGGATATATTGGAGAATATGAAAAAATAGAAAATGGTCGCGGAGGCGGTTTTAGAATAGAATTAATAGGTGCAATAAACAGATGTGGAGTTATTAAACCAAGATATTCGGTTCAAAGACTTGACTACGATAAGTGGGAGTCAAGATATCTCCCCGCCCGTGATTTTGGTCTTTTAATTTTGACAACTAATCAGGGAATTATGAATCATTATGATGCAAAGAAGGAGAGAGTAGGCGGTCGGTTGCTTGCATATATTTTCTAGGGGGATTAAGTATGGTAAAAGTAGATCACATAGCACATGATATTGAACTCCCAGAAGGAGTTACTGCAACAGTTTCAGGAACGGTTTTGAGAGTAACAAAAGGCAGTAATTCAATAGAAAGAGATTTTATTCATCCCAAAATAGAAGTTAGACATTCTGAGGATAAAATAACAGTATTTTGTAACCTACCCCGTAGAATTGAGAAGGCATTAGCCGGGACATGGGCTGCACACATTTCTAACATGATTTTCGGTGTTGATACAGGCTTCGAATATCATTTAAAAGCAGTATATAGTCATTTTCCTATGACTCTAAAAGTCCAAGGAAATGAAATGACTGTTACCAATTTGTTTGGAGAAAAAGTCCCTAGGGTAGCAAAGTTACCTTGGACTCCTGCTGAGGTTGAAGTTAAAGTAATGAATAAAACTGATGTCATTGTAAAAGGAATAGATAAAGAAAAAGTCGGCCAAACAGCAGCAAACATAGAACGCTCATGCAGAATAAGAAATAGAGATAGAAGAGTTTTCCAAGATGGAATATATATAACTTCAAAGGGCGTATGAAGGAGGAATGTGAATGGAATACGATAAAATGACTGTTGCACAATTAAAAGATTTACTCCGTGAAAATGATTTACCAGTTTCAGGAAAAAAAACAGAATTAATTGAACGTTTATCTTCAATTTCTTCCGAAAAAGAAATTCCAAAAGAAGAATTAGCTGAGGAAGAAATTACTGATACAGAAGAAGCCTCTAGTTCAGAGGAATCTTATTCTGAAGACTTTTTTGAAGAGGACGAGGATTTTTATGATGACTTTGGAGGGATACATACTGCTAGGCAGAAACCAATCTTGGATGAGGAAACAAAAACTATGCTAAAGTTTAGAGCTGCCCAGAAAAAGAAACAACCAGCATTCCGTAGGCAAGAATGGTTTAGGTACAAACGATTATCTCATTCTGGTTGGAGAAAACCAAAAGGTTACCAATCAAAACAAAGACTGAACATGAAATATCGCACTCCTATGGCGAGAATAGGGTTTGGTAAGATATCTGCTGTAAGGGGTCTACATTCTTCCGGATTTGAAGAAGTTCTAATACATAAAATTGAAGATTTAGAATCACTAAATCCAGAGAAACAAGCTATAAGAATAGGTTCTTCTGTAGGAAATAGAAAGCGTTTATCAATCCACGATCGCGCTGATGATTTGGGGCTAAGGGTTCTCAATCGCCGCAGAATTGATCGTAAGGGGGACTTACAATGATAATCACTAATCAGAAGAGAATGGCCGCACAAATTCTTTCAAAGAAAGAAGGCCGAGAAGTTGGAATCCACAGAGTGTGGATTCATCCCGATTATTTGGAAGAAGTTACTAGTGCAGTACAAAAAGATGACGTCCGACAACTTATTGATGAAGGAATAATTAAAGCAAAACCAATTATTGGAATTAGTCGTTCTAGAGCACGAAAAGCAGCTATACAGAAATCTAAAGGACGACGTAAGGGACATGGTTCTAGAAAAGGTACATTCAACTCAAGAGCGCCTAAAAAGGAGCGCTGGATGAGAATTATTAGATCTCAAAGAAAGGTTCTGAAGGAATTTAGAAATGACGAAACATTAACGCCCTCAAAATATAGATATTATTATCGTAAGGCAAAGGGTGGTTCATATCGTTCTGTTGCCGATATGAAGAGAAATATGGAAATAGATGGGATTTCATTTGGAGGTGAAAATTAATGGCACATGGTAAGAATCAAAGACTGCGATTTAAGAGACGTCGCAATGGTCAAACAGATTATAGAAGAAGAATGAAATTACTTCGAGGAGGCAACCTAAGAGCAGTAGTTCGAGTATCTAATACCCAAGTAATTTGCCAGTTAGTTGAATTCGGAATGGAAGGTGACAAAATACTAGACTCAATTTCTGGTCAAACTCTCGTTGATAATTACAAATGGCCCAGTGACGCCTCTAGAAAATCTATTCCTGCTTCATACTTAGTAGGTTTTTCACTTGGAAAGAGAGCGGTTGATGCTGGACATAAGGAAGCAATATTAGACATCGGACTAGCTGCTTCATCTACAGGGAATAGGGTTTTTGCAGCATTAAAAGGTATGATTGATGCCGGTTTAGAACTACCACATGGCGAATCAGTACTACCCAGTGATGATAGGATAAATGGAGTCCACATAAATGATAATATTGCTAAATCAGTAGCAACTACAAAGAAAGCAATAGAGGGGGCAAAGAAATGAGTGAAGAAAATGAAGTCCCCGAGGAAGAAAACGTAACATTAGCACCAGGTTTGTCTATGGCCTTATATCCTTCAGAATCAGAAGAACCTGTAAGACGTAGAGGACCAGATCCATTGGCCGGACTTAGGATGTGGGAGCCTAGAACTAGACTTGGAAGGATGGTTAGGGAAGGAAAGATTTTGACTTATGAAGAAGCATTGGAGACGGGTTACCCAATAAGAGAAGTAGAGGTAGTTGATGCTTTACTTCCGGATCTCACTGATGATGTTCTGGGAGTGAACATGATACAGAGAATGACAGACTCTGGACGCCGTGTTAGATTCAACGTGTTATGCGTTGTTGGCAATGGAGATGGATATGTCGGATTAGCCGTTTGTAAAGGAAAAGAAGTTTCTAGTACTATCAAGAAAGCAATAGATAGTGCAAAATTAAATCTAATACCTGTTATGAGAGGCAATGGTTCGTGGGAATCATCTGAAGGACCTGGAAACAGTGTTCCGTTCAAGGTAACAGGTAGGTCAGGATCTACTAGAATTACACTATTACCTGCACCATCTGGAAAAGGTTTAGTCATAGGAGATTATGGAAGACGTGTACTAACTCTTGCGGGAATAACCGATGTTTGGTCTCGTTCTAAGGGCCAAACACGTTCTACTATCAATTTCGCGAAGGCTACTTTTAATGCTTTAGTAGAATTAAATAAAACACGTATCCATGATTCTGATCGTGATCGTTTACATATGAAGTCAGGGAGGGAACTTTGATGGTTTTTTTAGTTATTAGAGCACGTAGTGATCGTGGAGTTACTGGTAAAATAAGAGATACTATGGCAATGTTGAACTTAACTAAAGTTAATCATGCTACTATTCTTCCTAATGAACCTTCATATGTTGGGATGCTCAATAAAGCTAAAGATTACATTACATGGGGCGAAGTTGATTCTGAGTTAATAACTAACTTACTTAAGGAAAGAGGCAGGATGGTTGGCGATAAACCTGTTACTGATAAATCAATCAAAGAAAATAGTCAATTTTCTTCTGTAGAAAAATTTGCTCAAGCTCTTTCATCAGGTGAAGCAAGATTGAAAGATGTCAATAATCTAAAACCAGTCCTGCGATTACACCCTCCTAGAGGATCAAAAGGCTGGGGAGGAATAAAGAGAAGCTACAATGTTGGTGGAGCATTAGGATTTCGTGGTGAAGCTATTGGAGATTTAGTTTCTAGAATGATATGAGGTGTTATTATGGTATCAAGAACAAATAAATTTCGTGGAAGCAGATATCATGGCAGAGGTAAAAAATCTGGCCGTGGTGCAGGAAAAAGAGGAGGAAGAGGAAATGCTGGTATTAACAAGCATCGTCTACTTACAAGATTGAAATATATGCCAAGGCATTGGGGTATGCACGGATTTAATAGACATCCAAGTCTAAGGAAAGTAAATATTTCCATAAATTTACAAGAATTGCAAGATATGGTAGAAGGAGATGATGTAAATCTAGGTGAACTAGGTTATGACAAACTTCTAGGTAAAGGAAAAATGAACCGTGGCATGAATATTATTGTTGCAAAAGCTAGTGCTCGTGCAGTTTCAAAAGTTGAGGCTGCAGGCGGAACTGTTACAATAGAAGATTAATAAAAAAAATAAGAGTAAAAAGGAGGAATCATATGGTAAATCGTAGACCAAACGTCATAGGTCTAGTAATACTATCTGCATTATATTGGGGGGCACTTTATTATTGGCTTAGAGCCGATTTACATTCTGATATTAGAGATGTCCAAATAGATGCTCTAATCCTATTTTCATTATCAATTCCTTATGTTGCATTTGTTATGTGGGGTGCAATGACAGATTTGCCAGAATCCATAGCAAATATTCCTTACATAGGAAAGTACATAAAAGCAGAAATTTGGATAATCATATTAATCTCTTTTGCAATATGGGCTTGGATAGATCCTAGTCTTGTCGGCATTCTTTTCGTTGGAATAGCTCTACTTGGTCTACCAGTTGGACTATCTTTAGCATGTTTTCTCTACACAGGAGAAGGTGGAAGTAGATTATATGGTCTAAAAAGATTAGTTGATGTTTATCCAAGTATAACAAAACCAGAAGGGCATGTAAGATTTAATCAAAAGCTTTGGACTACTACCTTAGTTCTAATAATTTATTTCGCAATGACTAACGTAATGATTTATGGTCTATCTGATTCCACATTAGATATATTC
>QQRX01000027.1:0-1819 GCA_003602595.1 Candidatus Poseidoniales archaeon
TCTGGGAATAATTTTCCAGATTCTTCTCTTACCACAACTTCACCATCATAAAACGAAGAGTCTGGATCTTCATAGATTACAGTACCAAGGTCATTGAACTTGTGACTAAAAGTCCCTCCTGGAGCAATTGGTCCACTGTCAAAAGAACCATCTAAAGCTCTAACCGTTCGATCAGATATTGCATTGTTTGTCCATATTATAGTATCTCCTTCTTCAATAGTTATTGACTGATTAGAGAGTCCAGCGTTAGTCATGGAAATATCATATTCATCTGTACCTGCCCATATCTCAGCCTCTGCCCAAGGAGCAGAGAGAGTAATATTAGATGTTAATTGATTATTCCAAGGATGTTCATCCCAAATGTCTTCTACACCATCATTATCATCATCATTATCAAAATAATCTTGTTCACCATCTCCATCAAAGTCACATGGCCATGTAAATTGATCTAAACGAGCGTCATTATCATCATCTTCGTCATATGTCCCTTTTCCGCTACCATCTATGTCTTCATCGGGTACTCCATCATTATCATGATCGAACGGATTTTGATCCACTAAATAACCAGCTCCCACCTCAGTAAGAGTCCATGGATGAATAGTGGTAGGTATTACGTATCTATCTGAAGTTACGTTTTTTGGATCTGAGCCCTGTCCATCCCAATCAATCGGCCCTTCCAAGATCCCATCATTATCATCGTCCCAGTCAAACTCATCAGTGATACCATCATTATCATGGTCAAATGGATCTGTACCATAACACCCATCAAATCTCTCAATAAGATCGCTTATTCCATCGTTATCATCGTCTAAATCATTTAGATCGCTAATGCCGTCATTATCATGATCGTCAGTATTGGTCTCTTCTAAATAAAATTCATAATTTGGATTCAATGAAAGAGCAGTGGGGTCAGAAATTTTCCCATAATAAGATGCTGGATCATTATAAAAAATATCTGTATACATAGGATGATTGAAAAAATCCATATTTTGAGATTCTAATGATTGGCCATTTGGCTCTTCAGATGGCAAAGGTGTTTCTTGAAAAGGAGACTTGTTAGGAGATTCTGTTTCATTAACTAAATCAGATTTAGTATTAAAATCTTGAAAAGAATACATCTGGGTACTGAAAATCATTATTGAAACTAAAAATATTGCAGAGAGGGTTTTCTTTTTGGCTTGTATATTTACATCATTTGTCAGACTTGTTCTCACTACATTCACCCAAGTACTCCTTTACGAGTTATTATCATTTATGAATAAATTGTTTGATTTTGTTTTATTGTATCAATTAGATGTTATAGTATCATCGAAAAATATAATTTGTGATTGCAGGATGGCTATTATTAAATTAAAAGGTGAATGGCATTATAATATGGTCAATGGAAGGCAGTTGCTTAATTCAAAGATACATAGAGCGGTTGTAACTGAAGCTAATTTAAATTACATAGGATCTATTTCAATTGATGAAAATCTAATGGATGCAGCGAATATAGTCGAATGGGAAAAGGTGCAAGTTTTAGATATAACAAATGGATCTAGGTTAGAAACATATGCAATAAAAGCATCCAAAGGTTCAGGAGAAATATGTATTAATGGAGCTGCTGCACATATGATAAATTCTGGTGATTTGGTGATTTTATGTACATATATCATCTTAGATGAAGAAGAAGTGGGGGGGCATGTGCCAAAAATTATTCATGTCGACAGTAACAATCAAATTGTAGAGTTGTGATTCCAAGAACGGATTGTACAAATAACTGAATAGTGAAGGTCAATCATAGAATGCAATGAGTAGTATCAAAATGCCTAAATTAATT